>JAXDPG010000290.1:0-12938 GCA_034668485.1 Sphingomonadales bacterium | reverse complement strand
ACCAGGAGCTCGCCTATCTGATGCGCGCCGGCGAGCCCGACGCGATGGACCGGATGGTCGGCTTCGCCTTCGGCGGCCTTGCCGTCCAACTCCTCCAGCGCGGCGAGAAGGCCGCCATGGTGACGCTGACCGGCGGCAATTACAGCCACGTCGCGATCGACACGCTGCTCCGCGGCCGCAAGAGCGTCGACGTCGACGCCCTCTACGATCCCGCCGCCTACCGGGCGCGGCTGATGCGGATCGAGGGCATGCCGATGTTCCTATATTGAGGAGGGTGACAGTCACTTTTCCGAGCCGCGGCGACCGCTCGGGTCCGGATGTGCGGAAAAGTGGCCGTCCCCATGGTTGCGCCTCCCGACACCCTTTGCTAGACGCCCCGCTCCTACCGGCCCGGAGCCATTTTCCGGGGCAATCACGTGCGGTCGTGGCGGAACTGGTAGACGCGCAGCGTTGAGGTCGCTGTGGCCGAAAGGCCGTGGAAGTTCGAGTCTTCTCGACCGCACCAATTGACGCCGATAAGACATCGTCAAGGGGACGATGTCGGCGTCCCCCCGGAAGGGGCCATGGGGACATCACCGGATACCCGCCGCGCCTTCGGCTTCTGGATCTGCCTTGCGCTCGTCATGGGCAACGTCATCGGCACCGGGATCTTCCTGCTGCCGGCGGCGCTCGCGCCCTACGGGGCGAACGCCGTCGCCGGGTGGCTGGCAACGATCGCCGGCTGCCTCTGTCTCGCCCAGGTCTTCGCGGCCCTCGCCCGGGCGCTGCCCGAGGCGGATGGGGCCTACGATTATATCCGTCCCGCCCTCGGCGCTCCGGCCGCCTTCTTCGTCATGTGGAGCTACTGGATCTCGTCCTGGGTGACCAACGCGGCCGTCGCGATCGGAGCGGTCAGCTATCTCTCCTCGCTCGCGCCCGGCTTGTTCGAGCCCTTCTACGCCGGGCCGCTGGCCGCGGGCGCCTTCGTCATCCTCTTCACCTGGATCGCCACCCGCGGCGCCAAGGCCTCGGGCGAGGTCCAGGTCGTGACGACGATCCTGAAGCTGGTGCCGCTGATCGCGGTCATCGCGCTCGCGGCGATCGTCTGGGGGGGGAATGGGAAAGCGGCGGGGGGCCTCGCGCCGACGCCGCTCAGCCCGGCTTCGGTCGCGGCCGCCGCGACCCTCACCTTGTGGGCGATGCTCGGCTTCGAATCGGCCGCGATCCCGGCGGGGCGAGTCCGCGATCCGCAGCGGACGGTGCCACGCGCCACGCTCGCGGGCACTTTCCTGGTCGGCGCCATCTATCTGCTGACCACCTGGGCGGTGTTCCTGCTGCTGCCTACGGACGAAGCGGCGCATTCGTCGGCGCCGCTCGCCGACCTGATCGGACTTTATTGGGGCCCCGGCCCGGCGCACCTCATCGCCCTGTTCGCGGCGATCAGCGCGCTCGGCGCTCTCAACGGCTGGGTGTTCATCCAGGCCGAAGTGCCGCTGGCGCTGGCCCGCGGCGGAGTCTTTCCGGCCGCGTTTGCCAAGCTCAACCGCGCCGGCACCCCTGTCGTCGGCCATGGCCTCGGCTGCGCCCTCAGCTGCCTGCTGATCGCCAGCAACCTCAGCCGCGGAATGGCCGGACTGTTCGAGTTCATGATCCTGCTCGCGACCGCGGCCACGCTCGTCCTCTATCTCCTCGCCGCCCTCTCGGCCCTGGTGCTCCACCGAAGGGGCATTCTCGGCGGTGCGCTCGTGGTGGCGACCGCGACCGGCGGGGCCCTGTTCGCCCTGTGGACATTCTACGGAGCCGGCCTGGAGGCGACCGCCTGGGGCCTCGCCTTGCTGCTCAGCGGCGTTCCGGTCTACCTGGTCATGAGACGAAACCTGTTGCGCAGACGAATCGTTGAGCAGGCTTTCCGGGAAAGCTGAGGGATGAAGGTGGCGGACCAGGTAGAGGATCGTGCGGCCATGTCGGAGCGCGAATGGCGCGACAAGCTGAGCCCGGAGCAATATCATGTGCTCCGCGAGGCCGGCACGGAGGCGCCCTTCACCGGCCGCTACGTCAACAATCATGACGACGGGGAATATCGCTGCGCCGGCTGCGGCGAGCTGTTGTTCGACAGCGACGCCAAGTTCGACAGCGGCAGCGGCTGGCCGAGCTTCACCGCGCCGGCGGCGCCGAGCGTCAGCGAGCATGCCGACATGAGCCACGGCATGCGCCGTGTCGAGGTCCGTTGCGCGCGCTGCGACGGCCATCTCGGCCACCTGTTTCCGGACGGCCCGGGGCCGTCCGGCCTGCGCTATTGCATCAACAGCGCCTCGCTGGACTTCAAGCCGAAGAAGTGAGGGACAGAAGAGCCTCTCCCGTTCTTCACGGGAGAGGAGCGCCGCCGCTTGTCCCGCGAGTCATCTCACCCTAGGCTGCGCGCCCAATGGCCAGTGACGCTTCCCCTCCGTCCCGCGTTCGCCGGACGCTGATCACCCTCCTCAAGATCGGGCTGTACGGCGCCCTCCTCGGCCTCATCGCCCTGATCGTGGCGGTCGGCGTGGCGATGAGCTCGCTGCCCAGCTATCAGGAGCTGGTCCGCCGCGACGACCTCGGCCAGACCATCCGGGTGCGCGCCGCCGACGGCTCGGTGCTGCTCTCGTCGGGCCCGAGCTTCGGCAACTGGCTGCGCTACGACGAGATACCCGACATCATGAAAAAGGCGATGGTCGCGGTCGAGGACAAGCGCTTCCGCTCCCATATCGGCGTCGATCCGATCGGCACCGCCCGCGCCTTCAAGGTTCGCTTCACCAAGGGCCGCTGGACCCAGGGCGGCTCGACCATCACCCAGCAGCTCGCCCGCAACATCTTCCTGACCAACAGCCGGACCGTCGGCCGCAAGATCCGCGAGGGCGTGCTCGCTTTGGCGCTCGAACGGCGTTTCTCGAAGGACCAGATCCTCGAACTTTATCTGAACCGCGTCTATTTCGGCGGCGGCGCCTACGGCATCGACGCCGCCTCCCGCCGCTTCTTCGGCCATTCGGCGAAGACCCTGAACCTCTCCGAGGCCGCGATCATCGCCGGCCTCGTCAAGGCGCCGTCCAACTACGCGCCGTCGGCCGACGCCGAAGCGGCGCGCAGCCGCGCCGCCGTCGTCATCCGGCTGATGCTCGAGAATGAGGACATCAGCCCGGCCGTCGCCGCGGCCGCGGAGCCGGCCGAGGTGCAGATCATCCCGACCTCGACCCCGAACAGCGTGCGCTACTTCACCGACTGGGTGCTGCCGCAGCTCGACACCCTGATCGACGAGACGGTCGAGCCGATCGACGTGTGGACGACGCTCGATCCCAATATGCAAAGGCTGGGCGACCAGGTCATCAACTCCGCGACTCCGGCCGGTGCGCAGGGGGCGCTGGTCGCCCTCGACCGCGACGGATCGGTCCGGGCGATGATCGGCGGCCGCGACTATGTCCGCTCGCTCTACAACCGCGCCACCCAGGCGAACCGCCAGCCGGGCTCGTCATTCAAGCTGTTCGTCTACCTCGCCGCGATCGAGGCGGGCTACAAGCCCGACGACCTCGTTTCCGACGAGCCGATCACGATCAACGGCTGGAGCCCGCGCAACAACAATCGCGGCTTTGCCGGGCAGGTCACGATCCGCGAGGCCTTCGCCAAGTCGATCAACACCGTGTCGGTCCGGCTCGCCCAGGAGGTCGGCTTCCGAACCGTCGCCGACATGGCCCAGCGCTTCGGCATCACCACGCCGGTCGTCACCCACCCGTCGATGGCGCTGGGCAGCTCCGAGGTCCGGCTGATCGACATGACCCGCGCTTTCGCTTCGGTCGCCGCCAAGGGCAATGCGGTGGTGCCTTACGGGATCAAGCGGGTGACCACGGCCGACGGCGCCATCCTCTACCAGCATCCGCCCGACGAGAGCCGGGTGCTGGTGGCGCCGTGGGTGGCGGCGCAGATGACCGACCTGCTCCAGGCGGCGGTGATGACCGGCACCGGGGTCGCCGCCCAGATCGGCCGGCCCGTCGCCGGCAAGACCGGCACGACGACCTCGAACAAGGACGGCTGGTTCCTCGGCTTCTCGAGCGGCCTGACCACCGGCATCTGGATGGGCCGCGACGACAACAAGGCGATCCCCGGCCTCCAGGGCGGCCGGGCGCCGGCGCGGGCCTTTCACGACTTCATGGCCCGGGCCGTCGCCAACCGGCCGGCCGAGCCGTTCGAGATCCAGGTGCAGACTCCCGAATGGGCGGTCACCGCACCGGACGAGGAGACCTGGTTCGAGGCGCCCGACAACGGCCTGTTCGTCAATCCCGACGGCACCGGGCCGTCCGGCACCTCCCCCGCGCCGCCGCCGCGGGCCGAGGAGGAAGGTCCGCCGCCCGATGACGAGGACCGGCTCGACCAGGACTTCATCGACCGGGCGACCGACCGGGTCCGCCCCGAGCCGCCGCCGCGTCGCGACCCCGACGAGCCGAGGCCCGACCGGCGCTCAGTCCGCCCCGAGCCGGTGGAGAAGCGGCCCATGACGACGCAGCCATAACCGCGCCGGCTTCGGATCGGCGCCGAGCAGCTGCTCGACCAGCCGGTGGAAGTCGGGCCCGTGATTCATATGGACCCGGTGCGCGACCTCGTGGGCGGCGGTCGCCCGTCGCACCCAGTCGGGCGCGAGGATGAGCCGCCAGCTATAACGGATCGCGCCCGCGGCGGAGCAGCTCCCCCAGCGCGACAAAGGATCGCCGACGCCCACCCGGCTCACGTGCACGCCGGCCCTGGCGGCGAATTCGGCGGTGTCGGCGGCGAGGATTTCGCGGGCGTGGCGGCGAAGCCAGCGCAGCAGCCGCGCCTCGAGGCCGTCGCGCGGGCCGCCGGCGATCAGGCGCCCCTCCTCCACTTTGGGCGTGCGCGGCCGCTCGGGGCTCCAGTCGATCGGGTGGGGGCGGCCGTAGAGCGGAACGCTCGCGCCCGGCACGAGCGGGGTCGCCGGCGCGACCTCGGCGAGCCGCGCCTCGATCCACTCGCGGTGGCCGTCGGCCCAGGCCAGCGCCTGCCGCCGCGACGCCCGCTTCGGAATGGTCAGCACGACCTCGCCGGTGCGCCGGTCGACCCTCAGCCGCATCGACCGCGCCCGGGGCGAGACGGCGAGCCTCACCTCAAAGCTCACGGTCCACCAGATGATGCTCGAGGTCGCCGGCCTCGTTCTCGGCGACCGTCCAGCCGCGGATCGACATGCCGGCGCGGTGCACCGCCTCGCGATCGCCGCACAGCAGGTAATGCCATTCGGGCAGAGGCTTGCCTTCGGCGCGCAGCCGGTAGGCGCAGGTCGAGGGCAGCCAGTCATAGGAAGCGATGTTCGCGGCGCTGAGGCGGATGCAGTCCGGGACGAAGGCCTTGCGGCCGCGATAATTGGTGCAGCGGGCGGTGTGGCGGTCGAGCAGCCGGCAGGCGACGTTGGTCGGAAAAACCTGCCCGGTCGTCTCGTCCTCGATCTTGTGCAGGCAGCATTTGCCGCAGCCGTCGCACAAAGCCTCCCATTCGGCGCGGTCGAGCGCCGCCAGCGGCTTCTCCCAGAAGTTCACTTCACCCACCGGTCGAGCTCGGCGGCCACCGCCTCGGCGCCCTTGTCGTAGGAAAGCAGCGCGATCGGCTCGCCTTGGGGCCCGATCAGCTCGGCGAGGCGGCTGTGGTTGACGTTGTAGCCGCCGCCGGCCGCCGGCGGCTCCTTCTCATAATAGACGCCGTAACGCCGGGTCATGTCGGCGAGCTGGCGAGGAGCGCCGGTCAGTCCGAGCAGCCGCGGATGGAAGGCGGCGACATAATCCTTGAGGACGGCGGGCGTGTCGCGCTCCGGATCGACGCTGACGAAGATCGGGACCACCCGGGCGGCGCGCGCGGGATCGCTTTTCTCGAACCGCCGCAGCGCCTCGCCGATGACGGCGAGGTCGGTCGGGCAGACGTCGGGACAATGGGTGAATCCGAAATACATGATCCGGTACCGCCCGGCGAACTGGCGGTCGGTCGCGGGCCGGCCGTCCTGGTCGGTCAGAGCGAACGGACCGCCGATGGCCGCGCCCTTGAGCGGCGGCTCCGCTGCGCCGCCCGAGCAGGCGGCAAGCGCCAGCCCGATGAGCAGGCAGAGGGTCGTCACGAGGCGCGATAGCGGAGTTTCGTTCATGGCGGAGGCAGGCTTGTCTTGCTATAGGTGCGGCAGCAAGTCGAGACGGGGAAGCGAGAGTGTACAACAAGTTCGGCCGCGCGCTGGCGGCGTCCATGGCCCTGGCGCTGGTCGCTGCCCCCGCCTTCGGGCAGATGGGCAGCTATTCGGACAGCTATTCCTTCCTCAAGGCCGTGAAGGACCGCGACGGCCCCAAGGTGAACGAGCTGGTCAGCGCCCCGGGCTCGGTGGTGGTCAACGTTCGCGATCGTACCAACGGCGAGGGGGCGCTCCACTACATGGTGCGAGCCCGCGACCTGACCTGGCTCGCCTTCCTGCTCGGCAAGGGCGCCCGTCCCGACCTCCAGAGCAATCGCGGCGACACGCCGCTCACCCTCGCGGCCCAGATCGGCTGGGTCGAAGGGGCGGAGCAGCTGCTGCTGCGGCGGGCCAGCGTCGACCTCGCCAACGGCCGCGGCGAGACGGCCCTGATCCTCGCGACTCAGCGCCGGGACCTGGCCATGGTGCGACTCCTGCTCGCCCGCCGCGCCGACCCCAATCGCACCGACAATGTCGCCGGCATGTCGGCCCTCGATTATGCGAAGCAGGACCCGCGCGCGAACGCGGTGCTGAAGCTGCTCGAAGCGAAGGCGGCGGCCAAGCCCTCGGCAGGACCGGTTCGCTAGCGTCATCCCGGCGAGGCTCAGGCGAAACCGGCCAGGCCCGGATCGAGATCGCCGACCAGCCGCCGCGCCGCGCGGCGGGCGAAGCGCAGGGTCTCGGCCTTGCGGCGCGCCGGCGGCAGCTTCCTGAGCGGCGCCTCCCGAACCACCGCCGCGTCGTAGCGGTCGGCGACGAGCAGGCCGCACAGCTGAGGCTGGAACCCCGGCTGCTCGAACGGCGCCAGGTCGAACCGGGCCGGCACCGCCCAGAAGAAGCGGTCGCAATAGCCGAGATATTCGATCCATTTGCAATCGCCCATCAGGTCGGCGCGCGACACCTTGATCTCGACGATGGTGATGAGGCCCGCCGAATCGATCGCCATCATGTCGGCCCGACGCCCGTTGGGCAGCGGCACCTCGCACAAAGCGAACAGATCCCGGTTGAAGAACAGCCGGGTGACCCCGCGCGCCACGTCGCGGGCGGCGGGCGGGGCGTCGGCGAAGCAGAGCTCGGGCTGGAGACTCGGACGGGCGGCCATCCCGCCAGGCTAGAATGGATCGGGAACGGAGAAAAGCCTCAACGGTAGAATATGTGATTCCCGACGGCTGCGATGCGGGTCAGGTTCCAGTGCGGGGAGACCCGCCGGGCGTGGAAGAAGAGGGCGCGCGGAGCGCCGCCGTCGGCCAGCCGGGCGCGGGCGATATGGGCGATGGCTACGGCCCGCTGCCAAGGCAGCGAGGCGCGGGCGATCGCCGGCATGCGGCCGCCGCGGACGAAGGAGAATTGGCCGCGCTGCTTGACCACGCCGCACACCGAGGCCGGGAAGCGGCCGGAGCGGGTGCGGTTCAGGATCACCTCGGCGACGCTGAGCTGGCCGCGCAGAGGCTCGCCCTTCGCCTCGAAATAGACGGCGCCGGCAAGGCATTCCTGCTCGGCGTCGGCGGTTCGGGTGCCGGAGTGGTCGGCGACCAGTTCGGCGAGGCTTCGGCCGGCCGGAGCCTCGGGCGCGTCGACCGGCACCGTCGCGGCCGGGCCCGGGGCCGGGGCCGCAGGCGGGGGCGCCCCGATCGCGCGGTCGGCATTCTGGTCGGAAAGGGCAGTGGTAAGGGGAGTGGCGGTCAGGTCCCAGGCCAGCGAGGGACCGGCATAGCCGGCGCCGAGGACGGCAACGAAAGCGGCAGCCGCGAAGCCCGCGGCGCGAAAAAGGCGAATCATCAAATCTCAAATCAATGCGGCGGGCGGTCCGAAGCCGGATGCAGATGAAAAGAGCGCATCCCGGACTGCCTTCCGTCTCGCGTGGCCGCCTGCCTCCCAAAACCCCGGGTTTGTGGCGGCCCTCCGCTCTTGCTCGAAAGGGCTGGGCGGCGGCTAGATTGTGCGCTGCAGCAAAGTCAATCGAAGGCGTTCATTTCAGCGGCGAACCGTTCGCTGGACGGGATATCCAGTTCAAGGACCCACAAATCCGGGTCGAACCGCCTGCGGCGCGCGATGAACTCGGGAACTTCCCGGGGATTTTCAACTCTTTGGCTTCCGCTTTCCTGCCAGGAATAGCCTCCGTCGGACTGCGGCAGTCTTTCGAATAGCTTCGGATTCCCGCCTTTTTCCAACAGGATGACGAGGATCGAACCGGCGGTCGAGTCGCCCCTGGCGAGGACCGCGCCGAAGCCGCCCACGGCTTCCGCCTTGCGAATCAGCGCCGACGCCAGCACCGATGCGGCGATACGCGGCTCCATCAGCCGGCCGAATAGCCGGGCAGGCCGCTCAGCGGGATGTGCGAGCGCATGAACGTGCCGGTGCCGCTGGCGGCGAGCGCGCCATGGGCGTCGATCAGCCGGGCCTCGCCGACGAACACGCGCCGCCGGCCGCTCGCCCAGCGGCCCTCGACCGTCGCCCGCCCAGCTCGCAGCGGACGGGTGAAGAGCAGGTTGAAGGCGGTGGTGAGCAGGAATCGGTCGGTGACGAGGCTGTTGCAGGCGTAGAAAGCCGCGTCGTCCATCATCTTGAAATAGAGCGTGCCATGGGCGGCGCCGGCGGCATGGAACAGCTCTTCGCGCACCTCGAAGCCGATCCGGGCGAAGCCCTTCTCGACGATCTCAAGCCGCGATTCGAAAAGGCCGTTCACCGGCGCGTGGCGGTAGAGCGATTCGAGCGCCCTGAAATGCGCGGCCGCGCCTGCCTCCGCCTCAGGCGGCATCGCGGCTTTCGACGCCGGAGAGCAAGGCGAACAAAGCGTCGCGCGAGCGAGCGCCGCGCAGCTTGGCGACGGTGTTGCGGTCGCGCAGCACCCGGCTCACCGCGGCCAAGGCCTTCAGATGGTCGGCCCCGGCGTCGGGCGAGGAGAGGATCAGGAAGACCAGGTCCACGGGCAGCTTGTCGACGGACTGGAAATCGACCGGCGCGGTCAGGCGCACGAAATAGCCGAACACGCCGTTCAGCCCGGCGAGGCGCGCATGGGGGATGGCGACGCCGCCGCCGAAGCCGGTCGACCCGACCTTCTCGCGCTCGCTGAGGGCGGCGGCGATCGCCTTCGAGTCGAGGCCGGTCCGGCGCGCGGCGGCGACCGCCAGCAGCTGGAACAGGCCCTTCTTGTTCGGAACGGTCATCCCGGCATCGACGCAGTCGACGGTGAGGATGTCGGTCATGTCGTTCATCGTTCCACCGGGTGTGAGGCCGCGCCGTAAGAGGCGCGTGGAATGGGAAGAAAGAGCGGGGTCGGCCCGCCTCGGTCACTCGCCTTGCGGTTCGGCCCCGCCTCGTCGGTAGCCTTCCGCTTCCTCGAGTTCGGCCGCGGCGTCCTGGTGATGGTCCTTGAGCCGCCTGGTATGGCGCCGCAGCTGCTTTTCGACCTTCTCGGCGGCGGCGTCGAACGCGGCCGGCGCGGCGGCGGCGCGGTCGGCCGCCTTCAGCACCACGCCCTGCGGGGCATAAGCGACGATCTCGCAGGTAAAGCCATGATCGTGCGGACCCTTGCCGAACGTCACCTGGGCCGAGACGAGGCGCGACGAATATTTGTCGGCGACGGCGGCGAGGCGGGTGCCGACCCGCTCGCGCAGCGCTTCGCCGGTGTCGACCTGATGGCCCGAGACGCGGATATCCATTTCTTTCTCCAGCAAGGCGCGCGCGGATTAGGCGCCGCCGCGGCTCGACGTCAACCGCGACCCTCCAGCCGATGCCATATCGGGTTGGCCACTGTGGTCAGGAAGAGGGCGTGCGCCTGCAGCTCCTCCTCCGTCGGCTCGTGCGCGCGCGGCGGCCGGACCTCGATGACGATCGCCCCGACCTCGGCGGCGTCCGTCGCCCTATCCTCCGCAATCGGCTCCATGACGATGTCGGTGAGGGTCAGGCCGATCTGGCGGCCGCCGGTCAGCTCGACATAGCATTGGGCGAGGAGCTGCGCGTCGATCAGCGCGCCGTGCTTGACGCGCAGGCTGCGGTCGACCCCGAAGCGGGTGCAGAGCGCGTCGAGGCTGTGCTTGGCCCCGGGATGCTTCGAACGCGCGATTTGCAGCGTGTCGACCATCCGCGTCAGGCAGATGAGCGGGTGCCCGCAATTGTTGAGCTCGTGATTGAGGAAGCCGAAATCGAAGCTCGCATTGTGGGCGACCAGCGGGCAGTCGCCGAGGAATTCGAGCAGGTCCTGCACCCGGTCCCGGAAGCGCGGCTTGTCGGCGAGGAAGGCGTCGGTGAGACCGTGCACCGCCTCGGCACCGCTCGGCATCGGCCGTTCCGGATTGAAATAAGCGTGGAAGGTGCGGCCGGTCTCGACCCGGTTCCACAGCTCGACGCAGCCGATCTCGACGACCCGGTCGCCGGCGAGCGGGCTGAGGCCCGTAGTTTCGGTGTCGAAGACGATTTCCCGCATGGCTCGACTATGAATCGGCGGGCGGGAGGAGGCAAGCGAGGATGCGGCGAACCGCTCGTCGCGTCCCCTCCAGCGGGCCGGAAGTATCGATGACGAAGTCGGCACGGGCGCGCTTCTTCGCGTCGGGAAGCTGGCGCGCGAGGATCCGCTCGAACTTCTCCGGAGTCATTCCGGACCGGGCGAGAACGCGCTCGCGCTGCACCTCCGGCGGCGCCGAGACGACGGCGATCTTGTCGACCTGCCCGGCGCCGCCGGCCTCGAAGAGGAGCGGGATGTCGAGAACGACCAGCGGCGCCTTTTCGTTGTCGGTCAGAAACGCCTGCCGCTCGAGCGCGACAGCGGGATGGATCAGCGACTCGAGTCGCCTCAGCGCCTCGGGTTCGCCCAGCACCCGCTCCGCGAGAGCGCCGCGATCGACGCCGCCAGGTCCGGTCGTGCCCGGGAAGCTTGCCTCGATCGCCGCGACCAGCCTCCCGTCCGGCCCCTGCAGACGGTGCACGGCCGCGTCGGCGTCGAACACCGGCACGCCCTCGTCCGCGAACATCTTCGCCACCCTGGACTTGCCCATGCCGATCGAGCCGGTGAGGCCGAGGACGATCATCGCAGCAACGACTCGCGCAACTCGTCGTCGAACGCGCGCGAAGGCGGTGTGCGAAAGAATGCCTGGAACGCGATCGCGGCTTGGCCGATCAGCATCGTCAGCCCGTCAATCGCCTGCAGATCGCGGCGCCGGGCCGCCTGAAGCAAAGCGGTCTCCACCGGTGCGTAGACCAGATCGTAGACGATGCCGTCCGGGGCCATGCAGTCGAGGGAGAATGGGAAGACCGGAAATCCCGTCATGCCCAGCGGCGAGGCGTTTACGAGCAGCCGCGCCTCGGGCAACGAATCGCTGAATGGCGCCGCGATCGCTCCTATGCTCGCGAAATCGGAAGCCATCCTTACGGCCTTGCCGGGATCGCGCGCGACGATCCAGACCGGCCCATAGCCCAGCACGGGCATCATCCAGGCCGCCGCGGCCGCCGCCCCGCCGGCGCCGACGATCACCGCGGCGCCTCTCGGCCGTCCGACCTCGCCGCCGTGCATCGGCAGCAGCGGCTCCACGAACCCGATCCTGTCCGAGTTGAGGCCGTCGATTCGATCCCATCGCTCCTGGCGGAAGGCGACGTTGACCGGCTCGACCGGATAGTTGGGATCGCGGGGGAAACGGACGTGTTCGAGCGCCGCATATTTGTGCGGCATCGTGATGTTGCATCCACGCCAGTCCGGTTCCCCGGCCCGTGCCGCGAAATAGGCGGCCAATCCCTCCGACGTCACCCGGCAAGCTCGATAGTCGCCATCGACTCCCGTTTTCTCGAGCCAGAATTTGTGGATCAGCGGCGACTTCGAATGATCGATCGGGTCGCCGATCACCTCCGCATAGGGAACGCCCATCAGCTCTTCAGCAGCGCCCGCTCGCGCAGATAGCCGAGCAGGGGAAGGAGCGGGAGGCCGAGGATGGCGAAATGGCTGCCCTCGATCCGCTCGAACAATTGCGCGCCCATTCCCTCGATCCGGTATGCGCCGACGCTCCAGCATATCTGCTCATATTCGCGGTCGAGATAGTCCTTGAGGAATCCCGAGCCGAGCCGGCGCATCGTCATCTCGACCGTTTCGCTGTGCCACCAGACGGCTTCGCCGCCTTCCGCGATCACCGCCGATGAATGCAGAAAGTGGGTCCGGCCGCTCAGCGCCGAGAGCTGCTCGAGCGCTTCCTGTCGCGATCCGGGCTTGCTCAGCATCGTGCCGTCATCGAGCTCGAGGGTCTGGTCCGATCCGAGAACCAGCGCATCGCCCGCCGCCTCGACGGAGAGCGCCTTCAGTTGCGCCAGCTCCTCGGCGATGCCGCGCGGGTCGAACCCCGCCGCCTGGAGCCCGCCTTTCGCCGCCGCCTCGTCCAGCTCGGCCTCGACCGCCTCGAACGGCACTCCGGCGGCTTCGAGCATGTGCCGGCGCGCTTCGCTCCTCGAGGCGAGCAGAAGCCTCACCCGCTCGCCGCCGTGGCCGCCGCCGCATCGCTTCGCTCGTTGCACAATTTGACGATCGCGAAGGCGGTCTCCTCGATCGAGCGGCGGGTGACGTCGATCACGGGCCAGCCATTGTCGGCGAACAGCCGGCGGGCGAAGCCGAGCTCGGCATTGACGGCTTCGGGATCGACATAGTCGGTCTCGGGCGCCTGATTGAGTGAGAGCAGGCGGTTGCGGCGGATCTGCACGAGCCGTTCGGGATTGGTGGTGAGGCCGACGACGAGGG
>JAXDPG010000289.1:0-3887 GCA_034668485.1 Sphingomonadales bacterium | reverse complement strand
CGGAACGTATGCGAGCCGGCGTCGAAGATGACGGCGAGGTGGGTCGGTCCCTCCTCCTTGTGGAGGCTTTCGGCGAGCTTCCAGAGCATCGTCGTATAGCCGTAGACGGCGCCGACGTTGAGCCCGTGCCGGTTGGTCAGCGGCGGCAGGCGGTGATAGGCGCGGAAGATGTAGCTCGAACCGTCGACGAGGTAGAGATGGGGCATCGGCAGGCTCTAGCGCAGCCCGGCCGAGGCACAAAGAATCTTTGCTCCACCGGATTTCTACGGTCTGGGATTCGTTAACCATCGCGGCCTAGCATCTCTCGCATGAGTCGAGTCCTGTTGCCGCTTTTCTGCCCCGCCTGCGCGCTGGCCGCGGGGAGCGCAATCGCGGCGGCGCCGGCCAGTCCGGCGCGGATCTCGGTCGTCGTGAAAGGCACCGGCCCGGACGTGATCCTCATTCCCGGCCTTGCCGCCTCGCGCGGCATCTGGGCGTCCACCGCGGCGGCGGTGCCGGGCTATCGCTACCATTTCGTGCAGCTGGCGGGGTTCGCGGGCATGCCGGCCGGCGGCAATTCGACAGGACCGGTCGCCGCGGCGGCGGCCGAGGAGATCGCCCGCTACATCTCGGCTCAAGGCCTCGAGCGTCCGGCGATCGTCGGTCACTCGATGGGCGGATCGATCGCGCTGATGGTCGGCGCCCGCCATCCGCGGTTGGCGGGCAAGGTGATGGTCGTCGACATGCTGCCGTCGCCGGCGCGGCCGTTCGGGCTCTCCGGGGCGCTGGCGAAGCCGCTGGCCAGCATGATCGGCGACGAAATGCAGCGCGCCGACCGGCTTCGGCGCGAGCTCAAGCCCTTCGTGGCGCGCTTCGGCAATGCCGACTGGCTCGAGAATCACAGCGACGGGGGAGTCGTCGCCCGGTCGGTGGCGGAATTGCTCGCGACCGACCTGACGCCCGAGCTCCGGCGCATCCGCGCGCCGCTCACCGTCGTCTACGCCTGCTCGGCGCGGTTCAGCTACGCCTGCGGCGAGGTCAGCCGGGTCTTCGCCGGCGCCTATGCGGCGCGGCCCGGAACGAAGCTGGTGCGGATCGAGCGCAGCGGCCACACCATCATGTGGGACCAGGCGGCCGCCTTCCGGGCGGCGTTGCGCTCGTTCCTCGCCGCGCCCGCCGGCGCCGGCAAGTAAGGCGGCGTTCAACCCCGGGCCGCTACGACCCGCGCAATGAAATGGCCGTTCCTTGCCGCCGCCCTGCTCGGGCTGGCCTTCGCCGGCGCCGCGGCACCATCGCCGGCACCACCCGCTGCCGCGCGGTTCGCGCCGACTCGCTTCTCGGTGGCGGTGCAGGGCAGCGGTCCCGACGTGATCCTCATCCCCGGCCTCACCGGCTCGCGGGAGGTCTGGAAGGGCAGCGTCGCCGCCGTCCCCGGCTATCGCTATCACCTCGTCCAGGTCGCCGGCTTCGCCGGTACTCCGGCCCGCGGCAACGCCAAAGGCAATGTCGTCGCGCCGCTGGCGGAGGAGATCGCCCGCTACATCGTCGCCAACCGATTGCGGCGCCCCGCGATCGTCGGCCATTCGATGGGCGGGACGGTGGCGATGATGGTGGCGGCGCGGCATCCGTCGCTCGCCGGCAAGGTGATGGTCGTCGACATGCTGCCGCAGCCGGCCGGGATCATCGGCGGCGACGCGGCCGGCATACGCGGCCTCGCCGACAGCCTTCGCGATCTCAGCGCCACGCCCGGCGGGCGCCGCCTGGTCGAATCGGCGATCCGCCTGTTCGGCAATCCCGAGAGCGGCGCCGATCCCGACGTCACCGCCCGCGCCGCCCACGAGCTGGCGCTGACCGATCTCACGCCCGAGCTGCCGCGCATCGCGGCGCCGCTGACCGTCGTCTATGCGAGCCTCGATCCGAGCCGGCGCGCGGCCGACGAGGCCCGCTACCGGACGGGTTACGCCCGCAAGCGGGGCGTGAAGCTCGTCCGCATCGACAATAGCGGCCACATGATCATGTACGACCAGCCGGCCCGGTTCAGGACGGAGCTGAAGGCGTTCTTGGCGAACTGACTTGCCTCCCCGCCGCGAAGCGGTGGGGAGGGGGACCAGCGAAGCTGGTGGAGGGGTGATCGAACTCAGAGTCGACGCCAGGTCACCCCCTCCACCACCCTTCGGGTGGTCCCCCTCCCCATCTGACGATGGGCAGGCAGTCAGGGAACCAGCACCGTGTCGACGGCGTCCGGTAGCATGTCCGGATAATCGAGCGTGAAATGGAGACCGCGGCTTTCCTTGCGCGCCAAGGCCGAGCGGACGATCAGCTCGGCGACCTCGACGAGGTTGCGCAGCTCGACCAGATCGGGCGTCACCCGGAAGTGGCGGTAATAATCGCGGGTCTCCTGCCTCAGCAGGTTGATCCGGTTGAGCGCGCGCTCGAGGCGCTTGGTGGTCCGCACGATGCCGACATAGTCCCACATGAAGCGGCGGATCTCGCGCCAATTGTGGTGGACGACGACCTCCTCGTCGGAATCGGTGACCCGGCTCTCGTCCCAGGGGCGGATGGCGGGCGGCGGCGGCAGGTCGTTCCAGCCGGCGTTGATATGCTCGGCGGCGGCGACTCCGAAGACGAGGCATTCGAGCACCGAGTTGGAGGCGAGCCGGTTGGCGCCGTGGAGGCCGGACATGGTCACCTCGCCCGCCGCATAGAGCCCGGCGAGGTCGGTTCGCCCGTCGAGGTCCACCACCACGCCACCGCACGTATAGTGGGCGGCGGGGACGACGGGGATGGGTTCGCGGGTAATGTCGATGCCGATGTCGGGCTCGGCGAGGCGGGCCATTATGTTGGGGAAGTGGTCGCGCACGAAGGCGGAATCGCGGTGGCTGATGTCGAGGTGGACATAGTCGAGGCCGAGCCGCTTCAGCTCGTGGTCGATAGCGCGGGCGACGATGTCGCGGGGCGCCAGCTCCTCGCGCGGGTCGAAGCGTTTCATGAAGCGCCGGCCCGTGGTGGGGATCAAAAGTCGCCCGCCTTCGCCTCGCATCGCCTCGGTAATGAGGAAGTTCTTGACGTCATGGTGGTAGAGGCAGGTCGGGTGGAACTGGTTGAACTCCATGTTCGCCACCCGGCACCCGGCCCGCCAGGCCATGGCGATGCCGTCGCCGGTCGAGCCCCTCGGGTTGGTCGAGTAGAGATAGGCGCGGCTGGCGCCGCCGGTGGCGAGGACGGTCGCCCGGCCGGTGATCAGCTCGACATGGCCGGTCTCGCGGTTGAGCGCGTAGACGCCCCAGACCCGCTTCCCGTCCGGCTCGGGAACGGCGTGACGGGACGTGACCAGGTCGATTGCGACCCGGTCGGGCACCAAAGTGATGTTCGGATGCTCGGTGGCGGCCTTTTCGAGCGCCTGCTGCACCGCCCAGCCGGTGGCGTCGGCGACGTGGACGATGCGGCGGTGACTGTGCCCGCCCTCCCGAGTCAGGTGCCAGCGCTCCGCCTCGCCTTGGTTGAACGGAACCCCGAGCGCCGCCAGCCGCTCGATCGCGGCCGGCGCATGCTCGACGACGAACTCGACCGTCTCGCGCCGGTTCAGCCCGGCGCCGGCGACGATCGTGTCCTCGATATGGCTCTCGAACGTGTCGCCGGGCTCGAGCACCGCCGCGATCCCGCCCTGCGCCCAGGCGGTCGAGCCGGACGATAGGCCGCTCTTGGCGAGCACCGCGACCTTGAGGTGCGGAGCGAGAGTCAGCGCCGCGCTCAGCCCCGCGGCGCCCGAGCCGATGACGATGACGTCATAGGGGCGGTTGGTGCTCATTCTCCCCTCCCTTTCAAGGGAGGGGCTTGAGAATAGCGATCACCCCGCCGCATTGGACGCCCGGGTCAGGTTGAGGAACACATCCTCCAGATCCGCCTCG
>JAXDPG010000288.1:0-5693 GCA_034668485.1 Sphingomonadales bacterium | reverse complement strand
CGCGCTCGAGCTCGGCGTTATTGTCGGCGATCGAGCGCAGCGACAGCGAGAGGTCGCCGATCGTCTGGGCGACCGCGATCTTTTCGGCGATCTTGGGGGTCGCCTCGAGGGTGACCATCGAGAAGCGCTGGACGACCGCCTTGCCGTCCTCGCCCTTGGCGTCCATCCGCTGGTCGGTGGCGAGCACTCGGACGTTGCGCAGGATCGTCTCGGAGACCTTGAGCGGGGTGCCGTCGCCGCCGCCCGTCACCTGCTGGGTGAGGACGATGTCGACCCGGTCGCCCGGGAAGACGAAGCCGGCGACGCCGCTGGTCGCGGAGACCGCGACGGTGACGGCGCGCATTCCCGGCCCGAGGGCCGCGGCGAGGAAGCCGCGCTCGCCCGGCTTGATCAGCGAGCCCTGGGTGAACGGCTGGCCGGCGGTGATCTCGTTGCGGACGACCGTGCCGATCAGGTCGGCCGGGCGGACGCCGGGCTTGCCCTTGATGTAATAAGCGGGCTGGACGAGCCCTTCCGGCCAGCGCTGGAAGCGGAAGGCTTCCGCGTCGATGATGGTCCCGACCGGCAGGGCGCGGGTCGCGACCAGCACTTCCGGGCCGGCGGGAACGACGGGCTTGGCCGCGGCCGAAGGCGCGCCGGCTCCGCTGAACATGTTCTTGGCGGTCACCGCGGTGACGGCCGCCACGATCAGCGCTCCGATCAGCAGCACGAGCTTTTTAACATCCATGACGCCAGTCGCCTCCTAGCCCGCTCAAATTGCAGGCTCCCATGTCAGACAAATTGGTTAAGAAACCGTTCGCCAATCAGCCAAAAACCGCCAAATGCGATGGCGATGCCGTAAGGAATCTCCGGCTGCCCGGCCGACTTGGCGATCCGGTGGGCGGCCAGCATGGCGACGGTCAGCACGCCGCCCGCGATCGACATGATCACGAGCAGCTTCACGACACCCGCCACCGGCAGCCACAGCGCCAGCGCCGCGGCCATCTTGACGTCGCCGCCGCCCATCGCGCCGAAGCGGAAGGCTATGGCGAACAGGCCGAACACCGCCGCCCCAAGTCCGATCTGAAGCAGGACATCCGGCCAGAAGCTGAGCCCGACGCTCCACCAATAAGGAATGGCGAGCAAAGCGATGCCGGCATTGAGCCGGTTGGGGATGGTCCGGCTGCGCCAGTCGCCGACCGCCGCCAGCAGCAGGGCCGCGGCGAGCAGAGCGATGAAAAGCCAGGAAAGTCCCCCTTGCATGAGGAGCAGGACTAGACGGAACAGCTTTCGAAACCGTAACCGGCGCCGATGCCCAACCAAGCGTTCGACCGCCGCGCCGTTCCCGCCGATGCCCGCTTCTCGACCTGGGAAGCGGCGGACGGCTGTGTCTACCGGACCCTGGGACGGCGTCAGCCGCGGGGGAAGGCGCCCCGGGGAAGCCTATTGTTCGCCGGCGGCCGAGGCGATTTCATCGAGAAATATCTCGAGGCCCAGGACCATTGGCATCGGCGGGGCTGGAATGTCACCGCCTTCGACTGGCGGGGGCAGGGCGGCTCGCGGGGCGGCGGCCCGGGCGGCTATCTCGACGACTTCGAGACGGTGATCGGGGATCTTGCCGGGCTGATCGAAACCTGGCGTGCCGGCACTCCGGGCCCGCACGTCGTCGTCGGCCATTCGATGGGCGGCCACATCGTTCTGCGCACGCTGGCCGACCGCCGGCCCGCTCTCGACGCCGCGGTGCTGATCGCTCCGATGCTGGCGATCAACAGCAGCCCCATGCCGCCCTTCGCCGCGCACTGGCTCGCTTCCTTCGCCGCGACGATCGGCTGGGCCTCTCAGCCCGCCTGGCAGCAATCCCCCCGCCCGCAATCGGCCGGATCGGTGCGCCAATCCATCCTCACCGGCGACCGGGACCGCTACGAGGATGAATTGTGGTGGTGGCGGAAGCATCCCGGCTTCGACCTCGGCGCGCCGACCTGGGGCTGGCTGAAGGCGGCCTATGCCTCCTGCGAGGCACTGACGCCGCCGAAGCTCTCGGCAGTGGCGACGCCGGTGCTGCTGATCGGCACCGACCGCGACCGGCTGGTCAGCCCGGCCGCCATCCGAAGCGCCGCCCGGCACCTGGCCAATGCCGAGCTGCTGATGTTCGAGGATGCCGCGCATGAAATCCTTCGCGAGCGCGACTCGGTGCGGCTGGAGGCGCTGGCGAGGATCGACGCCTTCCTCGACCGCCACGCGGCGCGATGAGCTTCGACGCCGACATCGCCATTATCGGCGCGGGCATGGCGGGGGCGAGCCTGGCGGCGGAAGTAGCCGGCGAGGCCGAGGTCCTGCTGCTCGAGGCCGAGGATCAGCCGGGCTACCATTCGACCGGCCGATCCGCCGCCTTCTGGGCGGAAAGCTATGGCGGCCCCCATATCCAGCCGCTCACTTCCGCTTCGGGCCCATTCCTCGAGGCGCAGGGCCTGCTCAAGCCGCGCGGGGCGCTGCACCTGGCGGACGAGGCGGGCCTGGCCGCGCTCGACGCGATGGAGGCGGAGTTCGGTGCGAACCTCGACTTCGAGCGGGTCGGCCGTGACCAGCTCGAAGCGCTCGTCCCGGGCGTCCGCGGCGGGTGGCGCGCCGGGCTCCTCGAGCCGAGCTGCGCCGACATCGACGTGGCCGGGCTGCACGGCCTTTACCTCGCCCAGGCGCGGCGCCGACAGGCGAGGCTGATGACCGGGGCTGAGGTGCGCGCCTTGCATCGGCAGGGGGGAGGCTGGACGCTCGAGACGGCGGCCGGCACCTTCCGCGCTCGGATCGTGGCCGACGCCGCCGGTGCCTGGGCCGATCGCATCGCCGCTCTGGCCGGCGCCGCGCCGGTCGGCCTCCAGCCCTATCGGCGCACGCTCGTCCAGCTGCTTGTCGCGCCGCCCGCCCGCCCCGATCTGCCGCTCGTGATCGACGCGCTCGGCCGCTTCTACTTCAAGCCGGAAGCGGGAGGCCGGTTATGGCTGAGCCCTCATGACGAGACTCCGTGCGACCCCTGCGATTGCGCCCCGGAGGAGCTTGACGTCGCGCTCGCCATCGACCGTCTCGAAAGGGTGGTCGACTGGCGGGTCGAGCGGGTCGAGCGGCGCTGGGCGGGGCTGAGGAGCTTCGCCCCCGACCGCCGCCCGGTCTACGGCTTCGACCCCGGGTCGGAAGGCTTCTTCTGGTGCGCGGGCCAGGGCGGCTTCGGCATCCAGACCGCGCCGGCCGCGGCGAAGCTGGCGGCGGCCTTGGTCCTCGGGCGGCCGGCCGAGCTCGACCCGGAGCCCTACGCGCCGGGCCGTTTCGCCCGCTGATCAGCGTCGCGGGCCGATACCGAAATAGGCGTAGCCCGCGGCGACGGCGAGACCCAGCCAGGTTTGCCCGAAATCGGTCAGGGCCTTGACCTTGTCCGGATAGAGCATCGCACCGACGACGTAGGCGCCCAGCCCGAGCAGGATCCAGACGAGCACATAGGCGGTTCCGATAATGGCCACGGCGCCGATCCCGTTCGTCGCCTCACCGGTCGATCTGACGCCGATGGGATCGCCTGGGTTGGTGATCGCCAGTTCGACGACGACCAGCGCCGAGACCAGGCCGCCGACCGTCTCCAGCGTATAGCTGAACCCGTTTCCGAGGGTTCCGGAAGCGTCGAAAAGCGCGACCCGAACGGCCTCGATCACGGCATAGGCATAGACTCCGAGGAGGACGATCGCGATGGTCGCGCCGAACAGGAGCCGTGGATCCCTCATGGCCCGTCCCTCCTCAGAAGAGCTGGCTGAAGATCATTATCATGCCGGCGAGCGACACCGCCCAGGCCGCCGTCCGCAGCCATGGCACGCCCGCCACGTAGAGCACGGCATAGGCGAGCCGCGCCCAGAAGAACAAGGCTGCCCCCAGCGCCGTCATCGCATTCGCCTTGCCGGCGGCATGGGCGACCAGCACCACGATGGCGAAGACCACGAGGTTTTCGAGCATGTTGAGATGAGCCCGCCGGGCGCGGCCGGCCCAGCCGGTGACGGGCGGAAGGTCCTCGCGATTGCCGGCCAGCGCCGGCAGGCCGAGCTGGCCGTGGGCGCCGGCAGCGGCAACCACCATCTGCACCAACAGGAGCGCCGCCGACCAGACGAGCATTTGAAGATCCGCCGTCATGGCTGTCCCCCTTCGTTTCGAAGCCGGAACCGTATCAGCTTCGGCGGCTCTTCGCGAACTGCATCGCCGCGTCGCACGCGAGACGGTCCGCGCGTTCGTTCTCGGGGTGGCCGGCATGGCCCTTGACCCAGCGCCAGTCGATCTTGTGAGGTGCCGCCGCGTCGAGCAGCGCCTGCCACAGCTCGGCATTCTTGACCGGCTTGCGGTCCGCCGTCTTCCAGCCGTTGCGGCGCCAGCCGTGGATCCATTTGCTGATGCCGTCGCGGACATAGATGCTGTCGGTCCAGAGCACGACCTCGCAGGGGCGCTTCAGCGCCTCGAGCGCCCGGATCGCGGCGAGCAGCTCCATGCGATTGTTGGTGGTCAGGGATTCGCCGCCGCTCAGCTCCTTCTCGTGGCCGCCCGAACGGATCACCGCGCCCCAGCCGCCGGGGCCGGGATTGCCCTTGCAGGCGCCGTCGGTGAAGATCTCGACCGGGACGGGGGTCAAGCCGCTTCGAGCCCGCGCGGCAGCTTGAACACCATCCGCTCGATCACCCCCTGGCCCTCCTGCTCGGTGACGTCGAAGTGGAGCGACAGGAAATCGACCACCTCGCGGACCAGGGTCTCGGGGGCGGAGGCGCCGGCCGTGATGCCGAGGGTCGCGACGCCGTCCAGCCAGCCGAGATCGATGTCGCCGGCGCGGCCGATCAGCCGGGCGCGAGTGCCCTCGCGCTCGGCGACCTCGACCAGACGCAGCGAGTTGGAGCTCTTGGGCGAGCCGATCACCAGCACCGCATCGCAGGCCCGGGCGATGTCCTTGACCGCGGCCTGGCGGTTCGAGGTGGCGTAGCAAATGTCCTCGCCCTTGGGCCCGCGTATGCCGGGAAAGCGGCGTTCGAGGACCGCGATCGTCTCCGCGGTATCGTCGACCGAAAGCGTGGTCTGGGTGAGGTAGGCGAGGCTGACCGGGTCGGCCGGAGCGACCGCTTCCGCGTCGGCCGCGGTCTCGATCAGGGTCATCCGCCCTTCCGGCACCTGGCCGAACGTGCCGATCACCTCGGGATGGCCGGCATGGCCGACGAAGAGGATGTGGCGGCCATTCTCGACCAGCCGCTCCGCCTGGCGGTGGACCTTGGAGACGAGGGGGCAGGTGGCGTCGAGGAAATCGAGGCCGCGCTCGGCCGCCCTGGCCGGCACCGCCTTGGGGACGCCGTGGGCGGAGAAGACGACCGGCACTCCGTCCGGCACCTCGTCCAGCTCGGGGACGAACACCGCGCCCTTGGCCTTGAGGCTGTCGACGACGAACTTGTTGTGGACGATCTCGTGGCGGACGTAGACCGGCGCGCCGTAGCGCTCGAGCGCGAGCTCGACGATGCGGATCGCCCGGTCGACGCCGGCGCAGAAGCCGCGCGGCGCCGCGATCAGCAGGGTCAGTGGCGGCTTGGCTGAGGGCATAAGCGAGGGACTACCGGATTGCTTGCGCGCGTCAAACCCGCTTCCTATGATCCCGCGCGTGCCATAGGGGGCGTCCACGGCATATAAGTGCGTGCGCGCAAAGTTCGAGGTAT
>JAXDPG010000287.1:0-5284 GCA_034668485.1 Sphingomonadales bacterium | reverse complement strand
TCGCTGATCGACAAGGCTTGCGGCTCCCCGTCCACGGGCCGCAACTGGCGGACCGTAATCAAGCTTCAGGAGTTGGGGGAGGGATGAGAAAAGCTTTCGCCCCAGCGAAGGCCGGGGCCCCGGCGGGTGAAGACCGCCGGGACCTCTCACCCCCTGGGATGCCAGCCTCCGCTGGCATGACGGTTCCCCCCGTCCCCCGCGGCTACTGGATCGCCGCGATCGCCGTCGTCGCTCTTGCCGCCGTGATCCTGCTCTGGATGGGCCGCCCGCCCATCTGCACCTGCGGCGTGGTGAAATTGTGGGTCGGCACCGTCAACGGGCCCGACAACAGCCAGCATATCGCCGACTGGTACACGCCGAGCCACATCATCCACGGCTTCCTCTTCTATTTCCTCGGCTGGCTCTTCCTGCGCCGCAACCCGCCCGGCGACCGCCTGCTCGGAGCGGTGCTGATCGAAGCGGGATGGGAAATCCTCGAGAACAGCCCGATCATCATCGACCGCTACCGCGAGGCGACGATGGCCCTGGGCTATTCCGGCGACAGCGTCATCAATTCGGTCGCCGACATCTGCTGGATGATCGCCGGCTTCGCCCTGGCGCGGCGGCTGCCGGTCTGGGCGACCTTGGTCCTCGCGGTGGCGTTCGAGCTTTTGGCGCTGGCGATCATCCGCGACAATCTGACGCTCAACGTCATCATGCTCGTCGCCCCCAGCGACGCGATCCGGGCGTGGCAGGCCGGGGCATGAGGAACGGTCGCCTGTCCGCGGGAACCACCGGCGGAGACGGTGGGTTGGCGCGGCCATGAAACTCCCCCTCCTCCTCGCGATGCTGATGATGGGGTCGCCCGCCCCGGCCGCGGAGATATTCGGCGGGCTCACCGTCCACGACGTCGACACGCCGCTCAACAAGGGCGGCTTCGAGCGCGGCCTCGACGTCCAGGCCGGCCTTCGCGGCTCCCGCATCCGGGCGCTGAACGCGATCGGCGCGCCCTCGCCCTACGCCTTCGTCTCGGTGAGCACCGAAGGCGCCACCAACCTCGCCGCGGCCGGAATAAGCTGGAAGATCGGCCACAGATTTTATCTGAGGCCCGGTCTCGGAATCGCGGTCCACGACCGCTCCAGCCACGTCGTGCGCGGCGGCCTGCGCGGCGATTTCGGCTCGCGAGTGCTGTTCGAGCCCGAGCTCGGAATCGGCATTCGTCTCGGAGAGCGGCTTGCCGCCGAGGCAAGCTGGGTTCATGTCAGCCACGCCACTTTGTTCAGCGACCAGAATCCGGGAATGGACAACATAGGCGTCCGGCTGAACTTCCGCTTCCGTTAGCGCCCCAGCATCGCCTCGGGCCTGACCAGCCGGTCGAAAGTCTCCTCGTCGACCAGTCCCAGCTCGAGCCCGGCTTCCTTCAGAGTCAGCCCCTTCTTGTGGGCGTGCTTGGCGATGGCGGCGGCATTGTCGTAGCCGATCTCGGGGGCGAGGGCGGTGACCAGCATCAGCGAGCGGTTCATCAGCTCGGCGATTCGCCGTTCGTCGGGCCCGAGGCCGTCGAGGGTGCGCTCGGTGAAGCTCTCGACGCCGGTGGCGAGCAGGTCGATGGAGCGCAGCACGTTGGCGACGATGACCGGCTTGAACACGTTCAATTCGAGATGGCCCTGCAGTCCGCCGATCGTGACCGCGACATGGTTGCCCATCACCTGGGCGGCGACCATGGTCAGCATCTCGGCCTGGGTCGGGTTGACCTTGCCGGGCATGATCGAGCTGCCCGGCTCGTTCTCCGGCAGCTTCAGCTCGCCGAGGCCGCAGCGCGGGCCCGAGCCCATCAGCCTTATGTCGTTGGCGATCTTGGTCAGCGAGACGGCGACGACGTTGAGGATGCCGGAAAGCTCGACCAAAGTGTCGTGGGCGGCCAGCGCCTCGAACTTGTTCGGGGCGCTGGTGAAGCGAAGCTTGGTCAGCCTCGCCACTTCCGCGGCGAAGGCTTCGCCGAAGCCCTTGGGCGCATTGAGCCCGGTGCCGACCGCCGTGCCCCCCTGGGCGAGCTGGAGGAGCCGCGGCATCGCGCCCTTGAGCCGCTCGATCCCGGCCTCCACCTGCGCGGCATAGCCGGAGAATTCCTGGCCGAGCGTCAGCGGGGTCGCGTCCTGGAGATGGGTGCGGCCGATCTTGACGATCGAATCCCAGGCCTGGGCCTGGGCGGCGAGACGGCGCTGCATGGCCTGGAGGGCCGGGATCAGGCGCGCCTCGACCGCCCGGGCCGAGGCGATGTGCATCGCGGTCGGAAAGCTGTCGTTGGACGACTGGCCCTTGTTGACATGGTCGTTGGGGTGGACCGGGCTCTTGCCGCCGCGCTTGCCGGTCAGGATCTCGTTGGCGCGGCCGGCGATCACCTCGTTGGCGTTCATGTTGGACTGGGTGCCCGAGCCGGTCTGCCAGACGACGAGCGGGAACTGGTCGTCATGAACCCCTGCGGCTACTTCGCCCGCCGCCTGCTGGATCGCCTCGCCGACCTCCGCGTCGAGGTCGCCGCTGCGGGCGTTCACCCGGGCCGCCGCCTGCTTCACGAAGCCGAGCGCGTGGACGATCTCGACCGGCATGACCTCTCTGGGCCCGAACGGGAAGTTCTGGATCGAGCGCTGGGTCTGAGCGCCCCAATAGGCGTCGCCGGGGACGTCGATCGGCCCGAAGCTGTCGGATTCGATGCGGGCGGTGTCGGCGGAGATCATGGCGCCCCCTTAGCGCCGGGAATCCCAACCGTCACCCCAACCCGTCATCCCGTCATTTCTTCCGGCTGAAATCCACCGAGACGACGTTCGAGCCGTCCTCGACCGGCTCGGCGGTCGGCGGGTCGTTCTCGGCCGCTTCATGCTCCTGCGGCTCGCCTTCCTCGGCCTGGGCCTGGAACTGGAGCGCGAAATTGACCGCGGGATCGTGGAAGCCGGTGATCGCCGAAAAGGGGATGACGAGCCGCGCCGGCGCCTGGTTGAAGCTGAGGCCCACCTCGAAGCCGTCGCCGCCGACCTTCAGATCCCAGAAGCGGTTCTGGATGACGATCGTCATCTCGTCCGGGAAGCGCTCGGAGAGGTGCCTGGGGATGTCGACGCCCGCCGCGCCGGTCTTGAAGGTGATGTAGAAATGGTGCTCGCCGGGTAGCCGGCCGGTCGTCTCGACCTCGCCCAGCACTCGGCCGACGACGGCGCGCAGCGCTTCCTGGACGATCTCGTCGTAGGGAATCAGGCTGTCGGGCGTCTCACCTTGCATGGCTCATGTGGTAACGCCGCGAAGGCGTGGGTCAACCCGGTTGCCATCGCCGTCTGATCCATGTTGGAGGGACGGCTCGAGAAGGAGCCCGGACTTCATGCCGATCGACGCCACCCGTCCCTATGACGACACCAATATCTTCGCCCGCATCCTGCGCGGCGAGATTCCCGCCAGGCCCGTCTACGAGGACGAGCACGCCTTCGCTTTCCACGACATCAACCCGCAGGCCCCGGTCCACATCCTCGTCATCCCGAGGGGGCGATATGTCTCCTGGGACGATTTCTCGGAGCGCGCCTCGGCCGAGGAGATAGCTGGCTTCGTCCGCGCGGTCGGCCGCGTCGCGCGCGAGCAGGGCCTCGTCGAACCGGGCTATCGCCTCCTCGCCAACGTCGGCATCAATTCCGGTCAGGAAGTGCCGCACCTCCATGTCCACCTGTTCGGCGGAAGGCCGCTGGGACCGATGCTGGCGCGGTGAAATCGGTTGCGCGGCGGGCGCGAGCCGCTAGGTTGCGGCGCAAATAAAAGCATCAAAGGGGATAGTTTGATGGCGACTGCGGCTCCCAGCGGCTTCCTTGGGCGGATCCTGGCGCGCAAGAGCGTCGAGATGGTCCAGGAAGAGACCCGGACCAGCGAGCTGAAGCGCTCGCTCGGCGCCTGGAACCTGGTCTTCCTCGGCATCGGCTGCATCATCGGCGCGGGCATCTTCGTGCGCACCGGCAACGCCGCGGCGCTGCACGCCGGGCCCGCGGTGCTCATCTCCTACGCCATCGCCGGAATCATCTGCGCCTTCGCCGGTCTCTGCTATGCCGAGCTGGCTTCGACCCTGCCGGTCTCCGGCTCCGCCTACACCTACAGCTACGCGACCATCGGCGAGTTCGCCGCCTGGGTGATGGGTGCGCTCCTGCTGCTCGAATACGGCCTCGCCGCCTCGGTGGTCGCGGTCGGCTGGTCGGGCTATATGGTGAGCTTGCTCGGCGACCTCGGGATCCATATTCCCGCCGCGCTTACCGGGCCGATGGGCCATCATCTGCAGAAGGACGGCGTCGACGTGCTCGTGAACGGGGCGCCGGTCGTCTTCATGTTCAACCTGCCGGCCTTCCTGGTCTGCGCCGCGCTCGCCGTGCTGCTCTGCGTCGGCGTTTCGGAATCGGCGAAATTCAACAATGCGATC
The DNA here is from genome assembly GCA_034668485.1 of Sphingomonadales bacterium. Lineage (GTDB taxonomy): Bacteria > Pseudomonadota > Alphaproteobacteria > Sphingomonadales > Sphingomonadaceae > Allosphingosinicella. The sequence goes on along the minus strand of JAXDPG010000287.1, from coordinate 861 downwards.
GTCGCCATCAAGGTCACCGTGCTGGTCGCCTTCATCCTCGTCGGCGGCTTCATCATCCTCAAGAACCTGCCGACCTACACGCCCAACTGGGACCCGTTCATCCCGGCCCCGACCGGCAAGGACGGCGAGTTCGGCTGGAGCGGAATCCTTCGCGCCGCCTCGATCGTCTTCTTCGCCTATATCGGCTTCGAAGCGGTCTCCACGGCCGGGCAGGAAGCCAAGGACCCGGGCAAGGACATGCCGTTCGGAATCATCGGCAGCCTCATCGCCTGCACCGTCATCTATATCCTGGTGTCGATCGTGATGACCCTGATCGTCCCCTATACGTCGCTGAACGTACCCGATCCGGTGGCCGTCGCCGTCGACGCCTTCGGCCCGCAATGGGGGTGGTTCGCCAAGACCATCAAGATGGGCGCGATCATCGGCCTCACCTCGGTGATCCTCGTGCTGATGTACGGCCAGACCCGCATCTTCTACACCATGGCCCGCGACGGCCTGCTGCCCAGGGTCTTCGCGACCGTCCACCCGAAGTTCCGCACGCCGTGGATCAACACGATCCTGGTCGGAATCATCGTCGCCCTCGCGGCGGGCTTCTTCGACATCAACAGCCTGGGCGACATGACCTCGGTCGGAACGCTCGCCGCCTTCGCGGTGGTCTGCCTCTCCGTCATCTGGCTTCGCCGGACCCATCCGGAGATCCCGCGCGGCTATCGCGTGCCGCTATACCCGGTCGTTCCGATCCTCGGCATCGTGTCCTGCCTGTGGCTGATCACCACCGTTCCCAACTACGTGCTGATCATCTTCGCCTGGTACACCCTGGCGATGATCGTCCTCTACTTCGTCTACGGGATGCACAATTCG
>JAXDPG010000286.1:0-2748 GCA_034668485.1 Sphingomonadales bacterium | reverse complement strand
CTCCTCAGTTACCCCACCACCATGCACCGCATGGTCCCCCACCCCCCGCTTCGCGCGGGGAGGATTTTCCCGCGTACAATCCCACCGGCTCGCATTGATGCACACGGGCCGCACCTCCACCCCGTGCGCCTGGGCGTCGCGGACCAGCTGGGAGGGCTGGTAGAAGCCCATCGGCTGGGCGTTCAGGATGGCGGCGCAGAAGACGTCCGGATGATGGCACTTCATCCAGGACGAGGCGTAGGCGATCTTGGCGAAGCTCGCCGCGTGGCTCTCGGGGAAACCGTAGCTGCCGAAGCCCTCGATCTGCCTGAAGGTGCGCTCGGCGAAGTCGCGCATGTAGCCGCGCGTCATCATGCCGCCGATCATCTTCTCCTCGAAGCGGCTGACTCCGCCGGTCGACTTGAACGTCGCCATCGAGCGGCGCAGCTGGTCGGCCTCGGCCGGGGTGAAGCCGGCGCCGACGATGGCGACGTTCATCGCCTGCTCCTGGAAGAGCGGCACGCCCAGGGTCTTCTCGAGCACCGCCCTCAGCGCCTCCGAGGGATATTCGACCTTCTCCTTGCCCTCGCGCCGCCGCAAATAGGGGTGGACCATGTCGCCCTGGATCGGGCCGGGGCGGACGATCGCGACCTGGATGACGATGTCGTAGAAGGTCTTCGGCTTCATCCGCGGAAGCATCGACATCTGCGCCCGGCTCTCGATCTGGAAGGTGCCGATCGTGTCGGCCTTCTGGATCATCGCGAAGACGGCGGGATCCTCCTCCTGCAGCACGTCGTCCCACAAGGTCATGTCGAGGCGCTTATGCTCGCGCAGCAGGTCGAAGGCGCGGCGCATGCAGCCGAGCATGCCGAGGCCGAGCACGTCGAGCTTCATGATCTTCAGCTCTTCGAGATCGTCCTTCTCCCACTCGATCACCCGGCGGTCGACCATCGCCGCCGGCTCGATCGGGACGAGATCGTCGAGACGGTCGCGGGTGAGGACGAAGCCGCCGGGATGCTGGCTCAGATGGCGCGGAGTCCCGACCAGCTGCCGGGTGAGCTCGAGCGTCAGCGCCAGGCGCGGATCGTTGCGGTCGAGGCCCAGCTCCTCGACATGCCGCTCCGGCACCCCCTCCTCCGACCAGCCCCAGACCTGGCCCGAAAGCATGGCGGTGAGGTCCTCGGGAAGGCCGAGCGCCTTCCCCACCTCGCGGACCGCGCCGCGGGTCCGGTAGCGGCTGACCACCGCGGTCAGAGCCGCGTGGCCATGGCCGTAATGTTCGTAGATCCACTGGATCACCTCCTCGCGCCGCTCATGCTCGAAATCGACGTCGATGTCGGGCGGCTCATCGCGGCTCTCCGAGATGAAGCGCTCGAACAGCAGGGTGTGGCGGACCGGATCGATCGAGGTGATTCCGAGCACGAAGCAGATCATCGAATTGGCCGCCGAGCCTCGGCCCTGGCAGAGTATCTCCTGGCTTCGGGCGAACTGGACGACCGAATTGACGGTCAGGAAATAGGGCGCGTAGCGGAGCTTCTCGACCAGCTTCAGCTCCTTCTCGAGCAGCTCGACATGGCTGCCGGGCGGCCCCTCCGGGAATTTGGCGGCGAGGGCGGCCCGGGTCAGGCGCTCGAGCGCTTCCTGCGGCGTTCGGCCGGTCATCACGATCTCGTCGGGATATTGGTAGCTCAGCTCGCGCAATGAGAAGGTGCAGCGCTCGGCGATGTCGGCGCTCGCCCGGACGGCGTCGGGGAAGGCGGCGAAGCGGCGCTCCATCTCCCCCGGGCCCTTCAAATGGCGATCGGCGAAGCGTTCGCGGCGGAAGCCCAAATCGTCGATCGTGCATTTGTGGCGGATCGCGGTGACGACGTCCTGGAGCATGCGCTTGGCGGGTGAATCGTAGAGCACGTCGCCGGTGGCGAGGCCGCGCACGCCGAAGCGGCGGGCGAGGGAGTCGAGGGCGTGGAGCCGGGCGGCGTCGCCGGGACGGCGGCGGTGGGTGAGAGCGAGATGGGCGCGGTCCCCGAAGATGTCGGCCAGCTGGGCGAGCGCGGTCTCGGTGACGGCGTCGGCTTCGTCCGGCACCAGGGCCGCGACGAGGCCGCCGGCCCGGGCGGCGACGTCCTCCCAATGGAGGAAGCACTGGCCCTTCTCGCCTTTGGAGCGATCGACCCGGCTCTTGCCGGCGGTGAGCAGCCGGGTGAGTCGCGACCAGCCGGCGCGGTCCTCGGGCCAGACCAGGAGGCCGGTGCCGTCCATCAGGTCGAGCCGGCAGCCGGCGATCAGCCGAACCCCGGTCGCGTCGGCGGCGCGCAGCGCCTTGACCAGGCCGCCGACGCTGTTGCGGTCGGCGATGCCGAGCGCGGGATAGCCGAGCAAGGCGGCGGCCGCGAACATCTCCTCCGCGCTGGAGACCCCACGCAGGAAGGAGAAATGGGTCAGGGCCTGGAGCTCTATATACATTCAGCTTCTCCCCGGCAGGGATATCCTGACAAGTCCGACACATGCCATCCGTGCCGTCCGGCCCCTCGGCGATTGCCAATTGCCGCTGAAGTGACTATATGAAGTGACCACATTGAAGGGACGCGCCATGGGCAGGATGGTCGGCATTGCTGAGCTCAAGGCGAACTGCACCCGACTGTTGCGCGAAATGGAGCGGGACGGCCAGCCGATCACGGTCACCAAACGCGGGAGGCCGGTGGCGGAGCTCACTCCGGTAGCGCAACACTCGCGGGCGAAAACTCTCTTCGGCCTTATGAAAGGATCGGT
>JAXDPG010000285.1:0-6096 GCA_034668485.1 Sphingomonadales bacterium | reverse complement strand
AACGGCTTCCGAGGCATCCTCGTCGAAGGCTGGAACAAGGGCTGGAACGACGACTGGTTCGCCAACGGCAGGGATTTCAGCTTCACCGAGCCTTACCCCGATTTCGACATCGAGGAGCTCGCCCGCTATGCCCGCGCCAGGGGCGTCCGCCTGATCGGCCATCATGAGACGGCCGGCAACATCGCCCATTACGAGCCGCAGCTCGAGGCCGCGCTCGACCTCTACCAGAGGCTCGGAATCGACGCGGTCAAGACCGGCTATGTCGCCGACATGGGCGGCATCCAGGCCCGCGGCGCCGACGGCAGGATCCATTACGAGTGGCACGAAGGGCAGGTCATGGCGCGCCACCATCTCAAGGTCGTCCAGGAAGCGGCGAAGCGGCATATCGCCGTCAACCCGCACGAGCCGATCAAGGATACCGGCCTCAGGCGCACCTGGCCCAACTGGGTGGCGCGCGAGGGCGCGCGCGGCATGGAGTTCAACGCCTGGGGCCAGCCGCCCAACCCGCCCGAGCATGAGTCCAACCTCGTCTTCACCCGGATGCTCGCCGGGCCGATGGACTTCACCCCGGGCGTCCTCAGCCTGGAGGGGCGCGGGCAGCCGATCCTGTCCACCCAGGCCAAGCAGCTCGCCCTCTACGTCGTCATCTATTCGCCGATCGTCATGGCCGCCGACCTCATCGAGAATTACGAGAAGGAGATGCGGCCCTTCCAGTTCATCAGGGACGTGCCCACCGACTGGGCCGAGAGCCTGGTGCTCAACGGCGAGATCGGCGACTTCGTCACCATCGCGAGGAAGGACCGGGGCAGCGAGAATTGGTATCTGGGCTCGGTGACCGACGAGAATGGGCGGACTTTGAGCGTCCCCTTGTCGTTCCTGACGCCCGGCAAAAGCTATCGCGCGCAAATCTATCGCGACGGCCCGACGGCGGACTATCGCGGTCACGGCAAGGACATCGTCATCGAGGAGCGGCCGGTGACGAGCGCGGATGTGCTGACGCTGAGACTGGCGCCCGGCGGCGGCCAGGCGATCCGCTTCGTGGCGGGCGGGAAGAAGTGAAGGGCGCCATGAATCCCTCTCCCGTCCTTACGGGAGAGGAGGGGCCCAAGCCGAAGGCTTGGGAGGTGAGGGTCTGTACACCGGATTCAGCAAGACCCCCACCTCCCACCGCTGCGCGGTGGGCCCCTCCTCTCCCGCGAAAAGCGGGAGAGGGGTTTTTGGCCCTCCTCGCCCTTCTCCTCCTCTTCCTCCCCGCCGCCGCCCAGGCCGGGCCTTGGGGGCCCGGCGAGCTCGTCCAGTATCGCAACTTCCCCTCGCGCCAGGTCGACCCGCGCAACGTCACGATCTGGCTCCCGGCCGATTACGATCCCAAGGGCCCGCCCTACGCCGTTCTCTACATGCATGACGGCCAGAACCTGTTCGACCGCCGGACGTCCAGCTTCGACAAGGAATGGGGCATCGACGAGGCGGTGACGAAGCTCGTCGCCGAGCATCGCATCCGTCCCGTGATCGTCGTCGGCATCTGGAGCACACCGAAACGGCTGCGCGAATATGTGCCGGCCAAGGCGTTCGACCGGCTGCCCGCGGCCTATATGGGCCGGGTCAGGGGGCTGTACGGGGGCACGCCCTTGTCGGACGAATATTTGCGCTTCCTGGTCGGCGAGCTGAAGCCCTTCGTCGACCGGACCTTCAACGTCCGCCGCGACCGGGCGTCCACGGCGATCATGGGATCGAGCATGGGCGCGCTGATCTCGCTCTACGCGATCAGCGAATATCCGGACGTGTTCGGGGCCGCGGGGATGGTCTCGACCCACTGGCCGCTGCTGCTTCCGCCGGAGGGGCAGACGCTGTCCGACGCCGATCTCGAGGCGGTGGCGAGCGCGTTCGAATCCTACCTGCGGCGCAGGCTGCCCCCTCCCGGCCGCCACCTCCTCTATTTCGACCACGGCACGGAGACCCTCGACCGCCTTTACGCCGCCTACCAGGCCCGGATCGACCGGCTGGTGGCGGCGCGCGGCTGGACGCAGGGGCGCAACTGGATCAGCCGCAACTTCCCCGGCGCGGCGCACGAGGAGAATAGCTGGCGCGCCCGGGTCGACATCCCGCTGACCTTCCTGCTCGGCGGGCGCCGGCCATGACCGAGATCGTCGCCATCGACATCGGCGGGACCCACGCCCGCTTCGCCCTCGCCGAGGTCGCCGGACGGCGCGTGCTCCGCCTCGGCGAGGTATGCACTCTGAGGACCGCCGAGCATGCCAGCCTGCAGACCGCCTGGGAGGCGTTCGGCGCCGCTTCGGGACGCCCGCTCCCGCCCGCCGCCGCGATCGCCGTCGCCGGCCGGGTGCAGGGCGAGGTGCTGAAGCTGACCAACAATCCCTGGGTCATCCAGCTGGCCTCGATCCCCGAGCGGCTCGGCGCCGCGCGCTACACTCTGGTCAACGATTTCGGAGCGGTCGCCCACGCCGTCGCCCAGCTCGGCCCCGAACATTTCGACCATCTCTGCGGCCCCGACGGGCCCCTTCCGGACGAGGGCGTGATCAGCATCGTCGGCCCCGGCACCGGCCTCGGGGTCGCCCAATTGCTCCGCCGCGGCGGCGATTATCACGTCATCGAGACCGAGGGCGGCCATATCGACTTCGCCCCGCTGGACAGCCTCGAGGACGGCATCCTCGCCCAGCTTCGCCAGCGCCACCGCCGCGTTTCGGTCGAAAGGGTCGCGTCGGGCATGGGCCTGACCAACCTCTACGAGGCGCTGGCCGCGATCGAGGGGCGCGAGCTCAAATATCGCGACGAGAAGGCGCTGTGGCAGGCGGCGATGGCCGGCGAGGACAGCCTCGCCGCCGCCGCCTTCGACCGCTTCTGCCTGACGCTGGGCGCCGTCGCCGGCGACATCGCGCTCGCCCAGGGCGCGAAGGCGGTGGTGATCGCCGGCGGCCTCGGCCTCCGCCTCGCCGGCCATCTGCCGCGCTCGGGCTTCCGCGACCGCTTCATCGCCAAGGGCCGGTTCGAGCGGATGATGGACGAGATGCCGGTCAGGATCATCACCCACGCGCAGCCCGGCCTGTTCGGCGCCGCCGCCGCCTTCGCCGCCGAGCATGGCGGTTGACCGCAGCCATGGCCGGGTCCACGCATCTCATCGCCGCCGCAAGGAAAGGCTTCGCCATGCGCCTGCTGCCGCTCCTGCTTCTCGCCTCGGCCTGCGCCGCCGGCTCGGCGCGCGAGGCCGATCTGTCGGGCGAACTCGCCGGCCGGAACGCGGGGACATCCGAAGAGTGCGTGTCGGCTTCGCCCGGCGCCAACCTCGTCGCGCGCGACGCCCGGACCCTCGTCTACCGCCGGGGCGACACGATCTGGGTGAACCGGCTCGCCGCCGCCTGCCCGGGCCTCGATCCGATGAGCACCCTGATCGTCGAGGCGCACGGCAGCCAATATTGCCGCGGCGACCAGATCCGCGCCGTCGAGACGGGCCGCTCGATCCCGGGACCGACCTGCCTGCTGGGCGCCTTCACGCCCTACCGGCGCTAACTCAGCCGGGTGCGGTGTCCGGAAACGGACGAAGTGGACGAAGTGGACGCGCCAAAGCGGTTCCGAGCGCGCCAAAGTGGACGAAGTGGACACGAGCAGCCGTTCCGTCGCTCGGCGGACGAGCCGATCCCGGCGCGCGGCCTTCGCCGGAAAGAAGCCGTGGGTCGAGCGCTCGCAAAGAGCCGGTGCGAAGGGCGCTCGACCCTTTGGGGCCGGCGGGTTGGACGCGACTCGCCATTCCGGCATATTAGCACGTTCGTTCGATCTTTGTAAGCAGAATATTCTTTATATGTTCTTCAAGTGGACGCGCATCCGCGGGCTCGACAAGCCGTGCCGCCTTTCCTAGATATCGGCCGCCCGAGCGGGCGTAGCTCAATGGCAGAGCAGAAGCTTCCCAAGCTTACGACGAGGGTTCGATTCCCTTCGCCCGCTCCACTCCCTCAAATCCCCTCCCGCACGACCTCCCGCCCAGCTTCCTCGAGCCGCGCCGCAAGCGCCGCTTCGCACTCGGCGAGCAACGCGCCGTCGGTGGAGCGGAGGACGAAGTTGGCGCCGACACGGCCTTCGCGGAAGAAGGGGTAGGAGCCGATCTGGCAGCCCTCATGGGCACGCTCCACGTCGGCGAGGAGCTCCGCCACCTCGCTCTCGGGCACCCAGCAGCCGATCGTGCGCGAAAGGAGCGGCCGGCCGCCCTCGAGGGTGCCCGACAGCGCCTCGAGCATCAGGGTCGCGATGTGGGGCACGCCGGCGAGGATGAAAATCTTGCCGAGGCGGATTCCGGGCGCGCCCGAGAGGCGGTTCTCGATCAGCTCGGCGCCCTCCGGCACCCGCGCCATCCTGAGCCGCGCCTCGGTGACGCCGCCGCGCGTCGCATAATAAGCTTCGAGGATCGCCCGGGCCTTGGGATGGACGACGACCGGCACGCCGAGCGCGTGGGCGATGGCGTCGACCGTCATGTCGTCATGGGTCGGGCCGATGCCGCCGGTGGTGAACAGATAGTCGTTCTCCGCCCTGAGCGCGTTCACCGCCGCCGCGATCCGCTCGATCACGTCGGGCACCACCCTGACCTCATTGAGGCGGATCCCCTGCAGGTTGAGCCAGCCGCCGATCTGGGCGACGTTCCTGTCCTGGGTGCGGCCGGAGAGGATCTCGTCGCCGATGACGAGGAGACCCGCGGTCCAGATGCGCTCGGAGGTCATGGCTGCGGCCTTAGCGCCTCCCTCCGTCATGCTGAACTTGTTTCAGCATCCAGTGTCGAGCCGCCGTGCGGGTGGAGGACTGGACCCTGAAACGAGTCCAGGGTGACGAGAGGTGCAATCTCAATCCACAAAGATTATATTCCCCCCCATGACAGAATATCAGGCGATCAGCGGCACCGAATTGATCGGCCGCAGCGGGGCGATCAAGCTCCATGGGCCGGAAGCGTTCGAAGGCATGCGCCGCGCCGGCCGTGCCGCGGCGGAGGTGCTCGACGCGCTCGTCCCCCACGTCGTCCCCGGAGTCACCACCGAGGCCATAGACGACATCGTCTATCGCGAGATGATCGCCCGCGGCGGAGTCCCGGCAACCTTGGGCTATCGCGGCTTCACCGGCAGCTGCTGCACCTCGATCAACCATGTCGTCTGCCACGGCATTCCCGGCGACCGGACCCTGAAGGACGGCGACATCGTCAACATCGACACCACGATCATCCTCGACGGCTGGCACGGCGATACCAGCCGCATGTTCCTGGTCGGCGACGTGCCGATCAAGGCGCGGCGGCTGGTCGAGGTCACCTACGAATGCATGATGCTCGGAATCGAGCAGGCGCGGCCGGGCAAGTATCTGGGCGACATCGGCCACGCCATCCAGACCCATGCCGAGAAGCATCGCTACGGAGTCGTCCGCGATTTCTGCGGCCACGGCGTCGGACGCATCTTCCACGACGCGCCCGAGGTGGTCCATGCCGGACGGCCTGGAAGCGGCCCCGAGCTTCGTCCCGGCATGTTCTTCACGATCGAGCCGATGATCAACCTCGGCAAGCCGGGCGTGAAATTGCTCGAGGACGGCTGGACCGCCGTCACCCGCGACCGCTCCTTGTCGGCGCAGTTCGAGCACAGCGTCGGAATCACCGAGGACGGCTGCGAGATCTTCACGAAGAGCCCGGCGGGTTTGGACAAGCCGCCTTACTAGGCTTCCTCTCCCGCTTTTCGCGGGAGAGGAGGGGCCCAGGCCGGAGGCTTGAGAGGTGAGGGTCTTGCTGACTCCGACGTACAGACCCTCTCCTCCCACCGCTTCGCGGCGGGCCCCTCCTCTCCCGTAAGGACGGGAGAGGGGCTAACCCGCTGTTCCTCTTGAAGTTTTTCTGCCTATCGCCCATCTTCCGGGGACTGTCCAACAACGGAAAGGAGGTGGTCTGATGTCTCATTGTCATATGCCGCGTGCGGCGAGTCGGGTGGGCGCAGCCTCCGCGGGGGTTCGCGCCTGACGACTTCAGGCCGCATTTCCGGCTGACAATGGAAAGGCCGCCCCGCGTGGGGCGGCCTTTCGCAATATGGGGCGATTGAAATGGCGCCCGCCCGCGCTTAGCCT
>JAXDPG010000284.1:0-11097 GCA_034668485.1 Sphingomonadales bacterium | reverse complement strand
GGCCGGCGGACGTGGAAGCTGCGTCCGCAATCGGCGAAGGCGAGATGGTGGGCGAAGTCGCGCAGGCAGCCGCCGCGAACGCTCCATTCGTTGAGGTCGCCCATCAGCACCGCCGGCATGCTCGCCTCGCGGGTCTGCAGGTGGTGGAGGATGTAATGGGCCTGCTGCCGGCGCCACAGGCCGGACAGGTCGAGATGCATGCCGACGACCCGCAGATCCTCGCCGCGCAGCCGGATGTCGGCCATCACCGCGCCGCGCGGCTCCAGCGAGGGGAGGTGGAGCAGCTCCTTGCCGAGCACCTCGGCGTCCTTCCTGACCAGGAGGGCGTTGCCGTGCCAGCCGAGGCTGCCGTCGCGGGCGTCGAAGGCGACCGGCTTGTAGTCGCTATGCTCCTCGATCATGTGGAGCGGGATCGCGCTCGCCCGGGTGCCGAAGCGCCGGTCCGCCTCCTGCAGAGCGATCACGTCGGCGTCGAGCTCGCACAGCACTTCCAGCGTGCGTTCCGGCCGGCGCCGCCGGTCGGTGCCGATCGCCTTCCTCATATTGTAGCTGGCGACTCGGATCATGGGGCGTTGGTGACAGTCACTATTTTCCCCGACCGATCATCCGCGCTTCGTTGGTCCGCGCAAGGAAAATAGTGACTGTCACCATTCAGCGCCGCCGGTCGCCGAGCTTGCCGAGCTGGTGGTCGAGCGCGCGCACCACCTTCTTGGCGGCGCCGATCACGGCGCGGTCGACGGTGTCGCCCTGGTCGACCGCGGCGACCGGCGCGATGCCGCTGACCCGCGCCTCCATCGTGCACCTGAGGTCGGCATTGCCGCCGCGCGGACCGTTGATGTCGGAGACGTGGACCTCGACGTCGGTGATCCGGTCCTCGAAGCGGGCGAGGCGCTGGCGGATCTGCTCTTCGAGCCGGCCGTCGCGGCCATTGTCGCTTTCGATCTGATTGTCGGCATGGATCTGGATGAACACGGCACTCTCCATTGCTGGCAGTCCTGTGAATGCCGGGCGGGCGCGGCTGTTCCCTTAAAATCGCCGCAAAACGCCGAACCGGTCGGGGAGCTTCCCCAATGTTCCAAAATGGCCGAGATTGAGCAGGCGGCGAGCGAGCAAATCGGCTAGGCTGGCCGCTGGTTGCGTAGACAGGGCGCCGGGAGCGCCGCAATCGAGGGGAGGGTAACATGGCCAGCTCGCCGCCGCGGGTCCGCAAGGACGTCTACAAGCTCGCTTCCACCGACAAGACGCTCGAATGGTATGGCAAGGCCATCAACGTGCTGAAGAATCGGCCGATCAAGGATCCGACCAGCTGGCGCTACCAGGCCGCCATCCACGGCTACAACCGCTCCGAGGATCCGCTGAAGAAATCGAGCGACGTGCTGCCGAGCAGCTCCGAGCAGGCGAAATTCTGGAACCAGTGCCAGCATGGCAGCTGGTATTTCCTCTCCTGGCACCGCGGCTACCTGCTCTGGTTCGAGCGGACCTGCCTCGCCGCCATCGTCAAGCTGGGCGGGCCGAAGGACTGGGCGCTGCCTTATTGGAATTACAGCAGCAAGGCGACGGGCACGGTCGACCCCAGGCTGATCCCGCCGGCCTTCCGCCAGCCGACGGTGGGCGTCAGCCCCAACCCCCTTTTCACTCCGGGGCACCAGGGGGGGACCAGCGGCAATGCCGGCATCACCTCTTTCGACGTCAGCCTCGAATGCCTGAAGCGCACCAAGTTCGTCGGGGCGTCGACCGGCGGCAGCCCCGGCTTCGGCGGCATCCAGACCGGCTTCCATCACGATCCGGGCACTCTGGGCGCGTGCGAGGCGACACCGCATAACAACATCCACAGCGCCGTCGGCGGCTTTATGTGGTCGTTCAACACCGCCGGCCTCGATCCGCTCTTCTGGCTCCATCACTGCAACATCGACCGCCTGTGGGAAGTCTGGCGCGCCCGTTCGACAAGCACCGGGGACCCTACCGAGAGCGCGTGGAAGGACTTCCTGTTCAACATCCACAACGAGACCGGGGCGGCGATCACCTTCAAGTCCTCGGCGATGTCGAGCACGATCGCGAACGGCTACAAGTATCAGGGTATTTCGGACCCGTTCGCCGCCACCGCGGGTTCCATCCTGGCTTCGGTAGAGGAGACTCCAGTGGCAGATACCGGACCCCGTCCGCCCGCCGAGCTGGCCGGCGCGACCGACGGATCCATCTCTCTCGGCCAGGGGAGGTCAAGCGCGCGCGTCGCCATCGCCCCGCACGCGCAGAGCATCCTCGCCTCGGTCGGCGACGATTCCCCGAAACGGGTGTTCCTCAACATCGAGAACATCACCGGCAAGGGCCCGCCGGGAACCTACAAGGTCTTCGTCAACGTCCCCGAAGGCGAGAATCCGGACGATTATGGCGATCATTTCGTCGGCACCCTGGCTCTGTTCGGAATATCCGAGCAGAGCTCCGGCGACGCCGCCCATGGCGGCAGCGGCCTGACCTTCGTCCTCGAGATCACCGACCTCGTCCAGAAGCTGCAGGACGAAGGCCGCTGGAACGAATCGGATCTCGACGTCGACTTCGTGCCGTTGCGGCCGGTCCCCGACGGCATGGACGTGAAGGTCGGCCGGGTCAGCGTCTACCACGCCTGACGTGCGCGGCCGGGGCGGGATCGGGTCGATGGCGGGGCAGGCGGCCGAGCGGCTGTCGCGCCTGCTCCGCGAGCGCCCGGAAGCCTGGGTCTATGCGGTCAGCGCCGTCTGCTGGGCGGCGCTGATCCTCGCCCCGGCCCGGTCCGCCGCCGCCGGCTTCTGCCTCGGCGGAGACGCTCTCGCCGGCCTCTCCTTCGCCTCGCGGGTGGCTTTCGCCCGGATCGGATGGGCGCCGGCCCTGGCCCATTGGCTGCTGATGATCGGCGCGATGATGCTGCCGATGGCGGCGATGGCGGCCCGCCATGTCGCGTTCCGCAGCTTCCGGCAGCGCCGCGGCCGGGCTCTGGCCGCCTTCCTGCTCGGCTATGCGACGATCTGGCTGGCGGCGGGACCGCTCTACCTGGCCGCCGGGCTCCTCCTTCGTCTCGCCGCCGGCGGCTCGATGGGGGTTCCGCTCGGCGGGGCGCTGGCGGCCGCCGCCGCCTGGCAGGCCACGCGCGCCAAAAGGCGCGCCCTTCGCCGCTGTCACAGGACGGTGCCGCTCGCGCCCCATGGCTGGCGGGCCGACCGCTCCTGCCTCCGCTTCGGCCTCGACCATGGCCGCTCCTGCCTGACGTCCTGCTGGGCGCTGATGCTCGTGCCGGCCGCGGCGGGTCACGAGCTGCTCCTCATGCTGCCGGTCGCCCTGGTCGCGCTTTGCGAGCGCCGAACGCTCGGCGCCGAGCCGCTGCTTCGTCCCGCCGACGCCTGGCAGCGCATCGTCAACCTTCGGCCCTCGCTCGTCCCGCTGCGCGCGCGCTAGGATCGAAAGCGCTGGCTGGCCGCGCGGCCCGGCGCTAGTTCGAGGCGATGGCCAAACCCAAGAAACGCTACGTCTGCCAGGCCTGCGGCTCGGTCCAGAACCGCTGGATGGGCCAATGCCCCGACTGCACCGAATGGAACACGCTCGTCGAGGATGCGGGCGCCGTCGTCACGCCCTTCTCCGCGCGCCATAATCTGCGCGGCGGCGGCCGGGCGATCGAGCTGGTCGGCCTCGACCGGGAGGTCGCCCTGCCCGAGCGCATGGCGACCGGCATAGGCGAACTCGACCGGGCCATCGGCGGCGGGCTCGTCGCCGGCTCGGCCACCCTGATCGGCGGCGATCCGGGCGTCGGCAAATCGACCCTTCTGCTCCAGGCCGCGGCCTTGATGGCGAAAGCGGGGCTCGGCGTCGCTTACATTTCCGGCGAGGAGGCGACCGACCAGGTGCGGTTGCGCGCCCGCCGCCTGGGCCTGGGCGGGGCGCCGGTCCAGATCGCCGCGGCCACGTCGGTCCGCGATATCCTGACGACGCTGGCGGAGGGGCCGCCCTGCGCGCTGGTGGTGATCGATTCGATCCAGACCATGTATTCGGACCTGATCGAGGGCGCGCCCGGCACGGTCAGCCAGGTCCGGGCCTCGGCGGGCGAGCTGATCCGCTACGCGAAGGAATCGGGGGCGGCCGTGGTGCTGGTCGGCCACGTCACCAAGGACGGCGCCATCGCCGGCCCCCGGGTGCTCGAGCATATGGTCGACACCGTGCTCGCCTTCGAAGGCGAGCGAAGCCATCAATACCGGATCCTCAGGGCGACCAAGAACCGCTTCGGCGGCACCGACGAGATCGGAGTCTTCGCCATGGCCGAAGCCGGCCTTGCAGAGGTCGGCAACCCGTCCGCCTTGTTCCTCACCGATCGCGGCGAAGCGGTGTCCGGCGCGGTCGTCTTCCCCGCGCTCGAGGGCACCCGCCCGGTCCTCGTCGAGATCCAGGCGCTGACCGTCCGCCTGGCCAGCGGCGCCACCCCGCGCCGAGCCGTCGTCGGCTGGGATTCGGGGCGGCTCGCGATGATCCTCGCCGTCCTCGAGGCGCGCTGCGGCCTCAGCTTCTCGACCGCGGAGGTCTATCTGAACGTCGCCGGCGGCTACCGGCTCAGCGACCCCGCCGCCGACCTCGCCGTCGCCGCAGCCCTGGTCTCGGCGCTGGCCGAACGGCCGGTGCCCGTCGAGACGGTGGCGTTCGGCGAGGTCGCCCTGTCCGGTGAGCTCCGCCCGGTGGCGCACGGTGCCCTGCGGCTCAAGGAAGCCGCCAAACTCGGCTTCGAGCGGGCGCTGGTGCCGGCGTCGGTCAAGGGCGAGGGGGGGATGCGGTTGAGCGGATTCCGGACGCTCAAGGAACTGGTCGACCACCTGCTGGGGCGGTGATGCTCCTCCCCGTTCCGGGGAGGTGCAAGCTGGCCGCTTCTCAATCCTGAAATCCTCCTCTAACCCATCCCCATGACCGCGCTCGACATCATCGTGCTCCTGCTCGTCGGCTGGAATCTCGTACGCGGGGCGATGAAGGGCTTCGTCGGCGAGGTCCTCAGCCTCGCCGCCTGGATCGTCGCGATCGTCTTCCTGCGGCTGCTCCACACGCCCGTCACCAACGCGCTCGAGGGCGCCGTCGGCACTCGTCCCGGCGCCGCCGTGCTCGCCTTCGCCCTGGTCTTCGGAATCGTCTACCTGATCGGCAAGCTGGTCGCCCGCCGGGTCGGCGGCGGCGTCCGCCGCTCGGTGGTCGGCCCGATCGACCGGGTGCTCGGCGCCGGCTTCGGGGCCTTGAAGGGCCTGATCCTCGCCACCCTGCTCTATCTCGGCGCCAATCTCGTCTACGACACGATCTGGGGGGCGCAGGCCGAGCGGCCGGCCTGGATGGCCAATTCGCGCACCTATCCCCTGCTCTACGCCAGCGGCCGGGCGATCGTCGACTTCGTCGAATGGCGCCGCGGCGCTCCGGCCGAGCCCCGCTACCGCCAGCCGCCGCCGGCCAGGGATTCCGAGCCGGCCAACGCGTCGTGATCCGCCTCCACGACACCCGGGCGCGGGCGAAGCGCGACTTCGTGCCCGCCGATCCCAAGCGGGTGACGATGTATGTCTGCGGCCCCACCGTCTACAATCGCGCCCATATCGGCAACGCCCGTCCGGCGGTGGTGTTCGACGTCCTCGCCCGGCTGCTTCGTCATACCTACGGCGAGAAGGCGCTCGTCTACGCCCGCAACGTCACCGACGTCGACGACAAGATCATCGAGGCCGCCCGCGCCGAGGGGGTCGACCCGTCGGCCGTTACCCGCCGCTACGAGGATTTCTACCTCGCCGACATGGGCGCGCTCGGAGTCCGGCCGCCCGACCTCGCCCCCCGGGCCACCGAGACCGTCGCCGAAATGGCGACGATGATCGCCCGGCTGGTCGCGGCCGGCCATGCCTACGAGGCCGACGGCCACGTCCTCTTCCACGTGCCGAGCGATCCGGATTACGGCGCCCTCGGTCGTCGCGACCGCGAGGCGATGATCGCCGGCGCGCGTGTCGAGGTCGCGTCCTACAAGAAGGACCCGGCGGATTTTGTCCTGTGGAAGCCCTCGGGCGAAAGCGTGATCGGCTGGGACAGCCCCTGGGGCCGCGGCCGCCCCGGCTGGCACATCGAATGCTCGGCGATGATCGAGCGCCACCTCGGCGAGACGATCGACATCCACGGCGGCGGCCTCGACCTCATCTTCCCCCACCACGAGAACGAGCTCGCCCAAAGCCGCTGCGCCCATGACGGCGCGGAGCTCGCCCGCTACTGGGTCCATAACGGCTTCCTATCCATGGCCGGCGGCGAGAAGATGTCGAAGAGCCTCGGCAATGTCGTCACGGTCGGCGAGCTGCTCGACGAAGGCCATAAGGGCGAGACTCTGCGGCTGGCCCTGCTCTCGGCCCACTATCGCCAGCCGCTCGAATGGTCGTCGCAACTGATCGCGCAGAGCAAGGCGACGCTGGATCGGCTGTATCGGAGCCTGATGCCGCCCTCCGCGTCCGGCCGCGGGGGCAATCCGGCCCCGGTGATCGAGGCCCTGGCGGACGATCTCAGCACGCCGCTCGCCCTTGCCCGCTTGGCCGAGCTCGCCAGACTGGGCGATGTCGAGGCGACGAAGCGGGCGGGCGCCCTGCTCGGCCTCCTCCAGCAGGACCCGGTCGAGTGGTTCCAGGGCGGCACCGCCCCGACGCCGGACCGGGTCGATCCCCGCCTGCGCGAGGAAGCGGGCACCTTCCTTGACGCGACCGAGATCCAGCTCCGCATCGATCGCCGCGCCGACGCCAAGAAGTCCCGCGACTATGCCGAAGCCGACCGGATCAGAGCCGATCTGGCCGCGCAGGGCGTGGTATTGGAGGACGGCCCCCAAGGCACGATCTGGCGCCGGGGCTGACCGTCATCCTGAACTTGTTCAGGATCCAGTTCTCCACCTCCACGACCCTCATCCAGCTGGGCCCTGAAACGAGTTCAGGGTGACGACCACGTGTGGCGCTGCGGCCAACCTCAATCTATAGGCGCCCCGTGCCCACCGCCCTCTACAACCGGGACATCCTGCGCCTCGCCGCCTCGATTCCCCATCTCGGCCGCCTCGATCATCCGCAGGCGAGCGTCGAGAGGAGCTCGCCCGTCTGCGGCAGCCGCGTCGCCGTCGACGTCACGCTGGACGGCGAGGGGAGGGTGGTTGCACTCGGCCAGGAAGTGAAGGCCTGCGCGCTGGGCCAGGCTTCGGCGTCGCTAATGGGCGCCCATGCCGAGGGCCGTACGGCGGCGGAGTTGCAGGACGCCCGCGACGCGCTCGCCTGCTTCCTCGCCGGCAAGCGCGACGACCCGGGCGCCTGGCCCGGCCTCGCCATCTTCGCCGGCGCCCGCCGCTTTCCGGCGCGCCACGCCTCGATCCTGCTCGCCTTCGAAGCGGCCGCCGAGGCCGCCGCTCGCGCCGGCGCGAGAGGGCCGCAGCCGTGAGCGAAGGCGTGCACGCATCCGTGTCGCTGCTCCGCGACGGAGTGATCCTGCTCGGTTTCGCCTTGGTCTTCGTGCTCCTGTTCCGTCGGCTCGGTCTCGGCGCGACCCTCGGCTTTCTCGTCGCCGGCGCTTTGGTCGGGCCGCAATTGCTCGGGCTGGTCCGCGGCGGCGAGACGATGCTGGAGATCGCCGAGATCGGCATCGTCCTCCTCCTCTTCCTGGTCGGGCTCGAGCTCAATCCGACCCGGCTGTGGCGGATGCGTCACGACATTTTCGGCTTCGGCCTGATCCAGGTCGTGCTCTGCGGAATCGCCGCCGCGGCCCTGGTCTGGTTCGCCACCGGCTCGTCGCTTCCCGCGGCTCTCGCCCTGGGCCTGCCGCTGGCTCTGTCGTCGACCGCGCAGGTGCTGCCGCTGCTGCAGTCCGCCGGCCGACTGCGCACCCCCTTCGGGGAACGCGCCTTCTCGATCCTTCTCTTCCAGGACCTTTCGATCGTTCCGCTGATCACCATCATCGCCGCGATGTCCCGCAATCCGGCGGACGTCGGCGGGCCGCCGGGCTGGCAGCTCGGACTCTACACGATCGGCGCCGTGGTCGGCCTCATCCTCGCCGGCCGCTACCTGCTCCGGCCGCTGTTCCGGCTGATCGGCAATCTCGGCGAGCGCGAGATGTTCGTCTTCGCCGGCCTGTTCACCGTCATCGCCAGCGCCGCGGTGATGGAGCTGCTCGGCCTGTCGACCGCGCTCGGCGCCTTCATCGCCGGAGTCATGCTCGCCGATTCGCCCTACCGGCACGAGCTCCAGGCGGACGTCGAGCCGTTTCGCTCGATCCTGCTCGGCCTCTTTTTCCTCGCCGTCGGGATGATGCTCGATCTGCACGCCATCGCCGAACGGCCTTTGTTCGTGATCGCAATGGCGCTGGCCCTGATCGGGATCAAGGCGGCGGTGATCATGGGCCTCGCCATGGCCTTCCGAATGGCGTGGCGGCCGGCGCTTGGCCTTGGCCTGCTGCTCAGCCAGGGCGGCGAATTCGGCTTCGTTCTGTTCGCCCAGGCGCAGCAGGCCTTCCTGGTCGCGCCGGAGGCGGCCAGCCTGTTCGGAGCGATCGTCACCTTGTCGATGGCGACCACCCCCTTCCTGATGATGGCGACGGCGCGCCTCAGGGCGGAGCCGATCGGCAAGGAAGTGCGCGGCGGCCCGGTCGCCGACGGCTCGAACGCGATCATCGTCGGCTATGGCCGCTTCGGCCAGACCGTCGCTCAGATGCTGGTCGCGCAGGGCATCGCCGTCACCCTGGTCGACACCGACATCGAGATGATCGACGTCGCCGGAAGCTTCGGCGCCAAGGTCTATTATGGCGACGGCACGAGGCTCGATCTGCTCCGCCAGGCCGGCGCCGCCGAGGCCGAGCTGATCCTCTTCTGCACCGATCGCGACCAGATCGAGCCCGAATTCCTCGAAGGCGTGCACGAGGCCTTCCCCAATGCCTCGATCTTCGTTCGAGCCTTCGACCGCCGCGCCTTGCTCAAGCTCCGGGACGCGCCGATCGCCGGCGCGGTCCGCGAAGTGCTCGATTCGGCGGTGCGGATGGCGCGGATGGCGATGGCGAAGGTCGGCGTCGACGCCGAGGAGATCGACCGCACCGAGGACCTCTACCGCGCCCGCGACCGCGAGCGGCTGAAGGCCCAGCTCGAGACCGGCGACCTTCGCGCCAAGATCGAGCGGATGTTCACCGAGCCGGAACAAGCGACGGATACCGAGTAACCGTCATTCCCGCTCCACTTCCCTCTCCCGCCAAGCGGGGGAGGGGCTTAGGCCGTTTCCACCCGCCCCAGGAAAGCTCGGCCTATCCCCCGCGTCAGCACGAGCGCGCCGCCTTTCTTGTCGTGCCGCATGCGCTCGGCCAGCCGATCGGCCGGGACGTCGGTCGCAATCGGCAGTCCGACCGACTCCAGATGCCCGATCGCGCGCTCGGCGTCCTCGGCAGGGCACAGCCCCCGTTCGACCGACCGCCGGAAGGCCATCGCCATTCCGATCGCCACGGCCTCGCCGTGAAGCATTGCCGTCTCCGCCTCGATCGCATGGCCGAAGCTGTGGCCGAAATTGAGCAGGGCCCGCCGCCCGCTCGTCTCGCGCTCGTCCTCGGCGACGATCGCCGCCTTGGCACGGACGCAGGTCTCGATGGCGTGGAGCCGCGCCGCCGGATCTCCGGCCAGCAGCGCCGCCCCGTTCGCCTCGCACCAGGCGAAGAAGCCGGCGTCGCCGATCAGCCCGTATTTCACGATCTCGGCATAGCCGGCGCGCAGCTCGCGCTTCGGCAGGGTGGCGAGCGTGGTGGGATCGATCAGCACCGCGGCGGGCTGGTGGAAGGCGCCGATCAGGTTCTTGCCGGCGGCGGCGTTGATCGCGGTCTTGCCGCCGACCGACGAATCGACCTGGGCGAGCAGGCTGGTCGGCACCTGCACCCAGGCGCAGCCGCGCTTCAGCACCGACGCCGCGAAGCCGGCGAGGTCGCCGACCATGCCGCCGCCGAAGGCGAGGATGGTGTCGCCGCGCCCGACGCCCAGCTCCAGCAGCCGCTCGGTGAGCGCCTCGAGCTGTGCCCAGCTCTTGCTGCGCTCCCCCGGCGGCACCAGAACCGGCACGATTTCGAGGCCGCATTCCGCCAGCCGCGCCCCCTGCGCCGCCCACACATTGTCGTCCGAAACCGCGACGATCCGCCCGCCGCCGGCGCAGGGCGCGAGCAGCTCGCCGGCGCGGTCGAGCAGGCCGGCGCCGATCGCGACCGTGTAGCTGCGCTCGCCCAGCGCCACTTCGATCCGCTTCACCTCGCCAGCCCCGCCAGCGCCGCGAGGATGCGGTCGACCGTAAACTCGGGCGGACCCGGTTCGGCGCGCACGTGAAGATGCGCCTGCTCGTAAAACGGGCCTCGCGCCGTCGCGAGCGCGCGCAGCAACGGGCGCAGCTTTTTGCCGGCGAGGAGAGGCCGGTGACTGGCCCGCCGTCGAATGCGCGCGGCGATCGTGGCGACATCGGCATCGAGCCAGACGGCAATGCAGTGCTCGAGAATGAGCGAACGGTTTGCGGCCTCGATGAACGCACCGCCGCCGGCGGCGATGACCTTGGGGCCGCCGTCGATCAGCCGTCTCAGCGCCCGTCGCTCGCCGTGGCGAAAGCCGGCTTCGCCGCTGAGATCGAATATCTGGGGGATGGAGCGGCCCTCGCTCCGCTCGATCTCCTCGTCGGAATCGACGAAGGGGAGCAGGAGCCGCGTGGCCAGCGGCCGTCCGACCGTCGACTTGCCGACGCCCGTCATCCCGATCAGGACAATCGGAACCTTGGGTCGAGGAAGCGCATCAGTCATGGCGGCAGGGGCTATACAGGGGGCCGGCTCGTGGGGCAAAAGGCCGCCCATGCGTATCTCCCCCCCGCCGCGCCGCCGTACGTCGGTCGTGCCGAAGCTGCTCATCGCCCTCCTTCTCGTTTTCCTCGGCTGGCTGATCTGGCTCGGCACGAGAAGCACCGAGGTCCCGACCCAGCGGATCGAACAGGACGTCACCAATGAAGCCCTGGCGGGCTAGGCTCCTTCTCCTCGCCGGCGGCGCGGCCCTGGCCGTTGCGATCCCGGCCTCCGGCCAGCGCGAGAAAGGTCCGGAATCGCTGCTGCCAC
>JAXDPG010000283.1:0-3159 GCA_034668485.1 Sphingomonadales bacterium | reverse complement strand
AAGGTATAGAGGTCGCCGCCGACATTGTAGTGGATGCCGAGCGACATCTCCTGGAGGGCGACGTTGGGCGCGGTCGCGGCGAGCTGGAGGCAGGCGGCCAGCGCGAGCGGACCGAGCGGGCAGTGCGGGGCGACGGCGACGTCATAGGCCTCGGCCATGGCGGCGATCCGCCGGGCCTCGAGGATGCCGCCGCAATGGCTGAGATCGGGCTGGATGATATCGACCGCTCCGGCCTCGAAGAAAGGCTTGAAGTCCCAGCGCGAGTGGAGCCGTTCGCCGAGCGCGATCGGGGTCGAGACGAGCTGGGCGAGCTGCGCCAGCCCCTCAGGATTATCCGAAAGCAGCGGTTCCTCGATGAACAGCAGGCCGAGCGGCTCGAGCGCCTTGGCGAGCTGCTTCGCCATCGGCCGGTGGACTCGGCCGTGGAAGTCGAGGCCGACGTCCATCCCCGCCGACTGCGCCGCCCCGACCCGGGCGACGACCTCGTCGAAGGCCTTCGGCGTGCCGATCCAGTCCAGCTCCCCGGTGGCGTTCATCTTGACCGCCGAGAAGCCCTGGCCGCGGCGGGCGGAGGCGGCCTCGCCGATCTCGTGCGGCCGGTCGCCGCCGATCCAGGCGTAGGCGCGCACCCTGTCCCGCACGCGCCCGCCCATCATCTCCCAGGCCGGCAGGCCGAGCGCCCTCCCCTTCAGGTCCCACAGAGCCTGCTCGAGGCCGGCTAGCGCCGACATCAGCACCGGACCGCCGCGGTAGAAGCCGCCGCGATAGCCGATCTGGAAGACCTCCTCGATCCGGTAGGGGTCGTGGCCGAGAAAGCGGTCCCTGAGCGCCGCGAAGGCGCCGTCGACCGCCTCGGCATGGCCCTCGAGGCTGGCTTCGCCCCAGCCGACCGCGCCTTCGTCGGCCTCGACGCGGACGAACAGCCAGCGCGGCGGGACGTAAAAGGTCTCGATCTTGCCGATCTTCATGATTCGTCATCCCGGGTCTGACCCGGGACCCATGAACACGAGTGTGCCCGAAGTCGCAATGCGGCGTTCATGGGTCCCGGCTTTCGCCGGGATGACTCGGCGAAGCGAATCATTCCCCCGCCTCCGGGTTGGCGGGCTCGGTGACGAAGCCCTTCAGATGCTTGACCGCTTCTTCCTTCTGCTCCTGGGCGAAGGGCCGCTCGGTGTGGGCCGGCGAGACGATCGGAACCGACAGGCAGAGGCTGGAGGCGGGAAGCACGTCGCGCCAGTCCGAGATGAGCTTCTTGTAGGCGCGGCCGACGTTCCTGATGTTGCGGTCGAGATCGTAGAGGCCGAGCGGGTTGACGTTGCCGTTCTGCTCGCGGAGCGCGGTGTCCCAGTCGACCTGGTCGGTCAGCGAATACCAGGTGAAGCCGACGGTCGGGATGCCGACGTTGCGGATCCTCAGGACGTTGGCCCATTCCTTCCAAAGCCAGTGCACCGCCTCGTCGCCCTTCGGACCCTCCCTGAGGTTGGTTTCGGTGTGCATCACCGGGAGCCGATAGCGGTTGTAATATTGGCGGGTGATCTCGGTATAGCCGAACACCTCGCCCGAGCTTTCGGTATGGCCGTCGGCGAACACGCGATGCTCGTTGGTCATGTAGTAATCGTTGCCGAGGATGCAGTGCTGCTTCAGCCGATGGTTGAGGAAGAAATGATACTCCTCCCGGGTCATGCCGTTGTCCATCAGGTATTCGTACATCTCGCTGTCGACGCGGCGGCCGTAATTGAGATCGAGGCTGAGGAAGCGGCGGGAGTTCATCAGCTCCGCCTTGTGGATCGCGGGGGGGCTGTCGGCGTGGAAATATTCCGAGCTCTCGGACTGGATGAAGATGGCGTCCGGCCGCCGCTTCAATATCTCGATCATCGCCAGCACGTTCGCCTTGACGATGTGCTTGAGCGCCGTGACGAAGCTGCGGTCGTCCTTGGCCTGCTCGTTCCACCAGCCATATTTGGCCGAGAAGATGGCGCAGATGAACATCTCGTTGACCGGGGTGTAGAGCTGCACCCAGGGGAAGCGGTCGGCGAAGGCGCCGGCATAGGTGGCGAAGAGCTGCGGGAAATCGGGATTCTGGAAGTTGCCGATCCAGTCCGGCACTCCGAAATGGCAGAGGTCGACGATCGGCGTGATGTTGCGCCGCTTCAGCTCGGCGAAGGAGAGGTCGGCGAATTCCCAATCGTAGCTGCCCGGGCCGAGCAGCGTCCGGTAGAGCGGCGGCCCGTAGCGCAGGAATTGGAGGCCGAGCTCGTCGCAGCAATCGAAGTCGGTCTGCCAGTGCCGGTAATGGCCGCACGCCTCCATCTGGTCGACCCGGGTGCGGCCGCCGTTGATGGTCGGGATGCTGTTCTCGATTCCCGTCGCGAAGATGAAATTGGCGATGATGCCCTCCTTGGCGTCCGCGATACCGCTAGCGGGGCGACGCGCGCCGCGCCACCCTCCTGCGCCGCTGCAAGAGCAAAGGCTCAGCCGCGATAAGGTTTCACGGCGGGCCGCGCCGGTCCAACGGAGCGGCCCAGGCCCGGCCCCGGGTGGGAGCGGACGACCTTCCGGCCCGCCGGAGCCGGCGATCGCAGCTGATCGAAGCGGCGCTCGCGCCCGGCGCCTTTCCGCCGGCGGAGCGCGAGCGGCTGGCTGGGGCGCTCGCTTTCTTCATCGGCACCGAGGCGATGCTGATCACGAAGGACGTGCTCCAGCTCGGCGAGGCCGAGGCGGCCGCGGTCAAGAGCTGGGCGATGGGCGCGCCGGTCGAGGCGGCCGCCGTTTCGGACTCATAAGGGGAGGCGAGGGCGGGCCGTGCATGATAGCTTCCGCCCCTGCTTCGACGGGAAAGGGACGTGCCGATGGCCAGTGCAGCGCAGAGCCTCAAGGGCGAATGGACCTATCGCAGCTTCGTCAACGACCCCAGGCCGGCCGGCGGCGACGCCCAGGCGGCGCTGGGCCTGATCTTCGGCGAGGGCGCGCTGACGATCCTTGCGGCCGAGACCAGCGGCTTCAAGGCGGCGCTGTCGTTCGGCGGCAAGGCGGTGATGGACCTGGTCGGCAGCTTCAGGCCGGCGGGCACGGGCGGCGCGCCCGCGGTGATCGCCGCGCGCGGCACCGGGCGCAAGGGATCGGGGATCGAGGATTTCGTCTACGATTACATCTTCTATC
>JAXDPG010000282.1:0-4525 GCA_034668485.1 Sphingomonadales bacterium | reverse complement strand
CGTCGAGATGCTCGCCTGAAGGAGTGAAGAAGGATGAAGAGAGCGTTGTTCGCCGCCGCCGCCCTGCTCGCCGCCGCCTGCCAGGAGGGGGGCGGCAACAACGCCTCGGCGCCCGACGGCAACGGCGCCGGAGCCCGGCCGCGGCCCGCCGCCAAGGGCGAGCAGCCCCAGACGAACATGCTCCAGGCGCTGACCGCCTCGGCCGACCACAAGATCCTTGCCGATGCGGTGAAGTCGGCGGGCCTCACCGAGACCCTGTCGGGCGCCCAGCCCTACACGCTCTTCGCCCCCGACGATGCCGCCTTCCAGAAGATGCCGGGTGGCAATAACGGCCTCGTCGCGCTCGAGCCCAAGGGCCGGCTGGTCGCCCTGCTCACCGGCCACATCGTGCCGGGCGTGGTCACCGCCGCCGATCTCGGCCGGGCCATCGACCGCGGCAAGGGCAAGGCCGAGCTCGCCACCGTCGGCGGAAGCAATCTGAGCTTCGCCCGCGACGGCGACGCGATCGTCGTGACCGACGCCGCCGGCGGCCGCGCGCGGATCACCCAGGCCGACCAGCTCCAGTCGAACGGCGTCGTTCACGGCATCGACGGCGTGCTAAGGAGCCGCTAGGCCAAGAAACCCCTCTCCCGCCTTTCGCGGGAGAGGAGGGGCCCATCGCGAAGCGATGGGAGATGAGGGTCTGTACCCCGGACTCAGCAAAGACCCTCACCTCCCAAGCCTCCGGCTTGGGCCCCTCCTCTCCCGTGAAGGACGGGAGAGGAATTCGGCCCGCTGCACCAAATCTGCACCGCCTTCGCGCCATGAACTGAAACCTCACCCATCCCGCCTCAACGCGCCTCGTCCATCAGGACGGGATGGAGATCACCGCCCCCGCCGCCGCGTCGCCGCTTCGCCTGCGCCGCTACAGCTTCGTCCAGAAGCTCGTCCTCGCCGCACTCCTGGTCACGCTCGCCGACCATCTCTTCTTCTTCCAGCGGGCGGGCGCCACGCTCGGCGTCTTCGCTTTGGCCTTGCTGATCGCGCTGCTGGTCGCGACCCCCGCGATCGGGCGAAGCAAGCCCGCTCTGGCCGCGGCCGGCGTCGCCTTCCTCTGCGCGCTCGTGCTCGCCGACGCCCCGTCGCTGCTCGCCGGGGCCTTGTTCCTGACCGCCGCCGCGCTCGCCGTCCTGCTGCCGCGCACGGATGTCTTCGACGACGGCTGGCGCTGGAGCCAGCGGCTCGTCGTCCACGCCTTCCTCGCCCCGATCGCGCCCGTGCTCGACTGGATCCGCCTGCGCGCGGCGAGGCGCCGCCTCGGGCCGGCCCGACTCGCCGGAGCGCTTGCGCTCCTCGCCTTGCCGATCCTCGGCACCGCGCTCTTCCTAGCCTTGTTCAGCGCGGCCAACCCGCTCATCGCCAATGCGTTCGCCCGGATCGACCTGTTCCTGCTCGTCGGCGGCTTCTCGATCGGCCGGCTGGCCTTCTGGACCGCGGCGACAATCCTGGTCTGGAGCTTCCTTCGCCCGCCCCGGATGCGGCTCGCTCCGGCACGAGGCGGCGGCGGCGACGTCGCCCTGCCCGGCGTCAGCCCCGCCTCGATCGCCCTCTCTTTGGCCGCGTTCAACGCCGTCTTCGCGCTCCAGAACGGGCTCGACATCGCCTTCCTGTGGAGCGGCGCCCCGCTGCCCGGAGGCACGACCCTCGCCGATTACGCCCATCGCGGCGCCTATCCGCTGATCGCGACCGCCCTGCTCGCGGCCTTGTTCGTCCTCGTCACCCTCCAGCCGGGCTCGCCGAGTGCCGCGAGCCCGCCGGTGCGCCGCCTCGTCTACGTCTGGATTGCCCAGAACGTCGTCCTCGTCGCCTCGACGATCCTTCGAACCCTCGATTATGTCGAGGCTTATTCGCTCACCCGCCTGCGCATCGCGGCTCTGGTCTGGATGGTCCTCGTCGCCGTCGGCCTGATCCTCATCTGCATCCGGCTGTGGCGGGGCCGCAGCGGCGCCTGGCTGATCAACGCCAACCTCGCCTTCGCTCTCATGGCCCTCTCCGCCTGCGCCGTCGTCGATCTCGGCGCGGTCGCCGCGGCGTGGAATGTTCGCCACGCCCGCGAGGCGGGCGGCCCCGGCGTCCGCCTCGACCTCTGCTATCTGAACGGCCTCGATGCCTCGGCCCTGCTGCCGCTGGTCGAGCTCGAGAGCCGCCCGATCGCGCCGCGCTTCCGCGAGCGCGTGAGCTGGACGCGAAACCTGATCATGGACCGGCTCGGCACCTCGCAGGGCGACTGGCACGGCTGGACCTTCCGCAACGCCCGCCGGCTCGCCGAAGCGAAGCGCCTGGTCGCCGGGCGGCGCCTGCCGCGCTTCTCCGCCAACGTCCGCAACTGCGACGGCAGGCCTCTCACCGAGCAAGACTTTGACAGCCGCCGGTAGGGGATGTGACATGTACGCGATGAGCCACAAGATACTCCTCGTCGACGACGACGCCCATATCCGCCAGCTGCTCGCCTTCGCGCTCGGCAAGGCCGGGATGAAGACCAGCGAGGCCGGCGACGGCGAGGCGGCTCTGAAGGCGGTGGAGCGCGACCGGCCCGACCTCGTCGTCCTCGACATCAACATGCCGCGGATGGACGGGCTCGAAGTCTGCCGCCGGCTGCGCGCGGAAGGCGATCTTCCGATCCTTTTCCTCTCCTCCCGCGACGAAGAGATCGATCGGGTCCTCGGGCTCGAGCTCGGCGGCGACGACTATGTCGTGAAGCCCTTCTCGCCGCGCGAGGTCGTCGCCCGGGTCAGCGCGATCCTCAAGCGCGGCGGACGCGCGCTGGCCGAGGCGGGGGCGAAATCGGCTTTGGTCCATAACCGCCTTCGCCTCGATCCCGAGGCCTGGGAGGCGCATTGGGACGCAGCGCCGGTGCCGGTCACCGTCACCGAGTTCCAGCTGCTGCTTCTGCTCGCCAGCCTGCCGTCCAAGGTGTTCAGCCGCGACGCCATCATCGACCGCCTGCACGGCCCCGGCTTCGCCATCACCGACCGCACGATCGACAGCCACATCCGCAACCTCAGGGCCAAGTTTGCCGCGCTGGGCGGGGGCGACCTGATCGAGACCCGCCCCGGCATCGGCTACCGGATCGGCCGCTGCCTCGGCCAGGCCGCTCCTTGATCCGATCGATCAAGGACTATGCCAAGCGCCACTGGCCGGCGCTTCGACTGCGCACCCTCCTCTTCCTCACTTTGCTGTTCGTCGCCGCGCTTCCGGGCGTCGGCGCCGTCTTCCTGCGCGTCTACGAGAACACTCTGGTCCAGCAGACCGAGGCCGAATTGATCGCGCAGGGCGCCGTCCTGGCCGGAGCCTATCGCGCCGACTGGCCCGAGGCCTTCACCGACCCGCCGCCCGGACCGCTACGCCCGGAACGGCCCACGATCGACCTGCGGGCGATGCCGGTGCTCGCCAAGCAGCCCGACCCGCGGCCTTCGCGCCGGCCGCCGGACCCGCGCGCCGCCCGGGCCGCGGCCGCCTTGAAGCCGGTCGTGAACGACACAATCCGCTCGACCCTCGCGGCGGTACGGCTGATGGACGCGCACGGGACGGTGCTGCTCGGGCGCGGCGACGTCGGCATGAGCTATTTGCACCTGCCCGAGGTCGCCGCCGGCGCCGCCGGCCGGACCCGGACGGTGCTTCGCCAGCGCGGCGACTACCGGCCGCGCTACGCCCTCGAATGGCTGAGCCGTGCATCCGATATCCGGGTCCATTATGTCCGGCCCATCTTCGCCGGCGGCGAGGTGATCGGCGTCCTCATGCTGAGCCGGAGCCCGCGCGGCCTGTTCCTCGGAATCTACCAGGACCGCGGCAAGATCGCGCTCGGCGTCGCCCTCATCTTCATGACCCTTCTGGTCCTGGCCGGACTGCTCTCGCGAGGCATCTCGCGGCCGATCGAGGCGCTGAGCGAAGCGACCCAGAACGTCGCCCGCGGGCCGGTGGCGGTGCCCGAGCCGCCGGCGACGGCGGCGGTCGAGATCCGCACCCTCTATCTGAACTTCGCCGCCATGGCCGACCGCATCGAGCGGCGCTCGCGCTACCTCAAGGATTTCGCCGCTTCGGTCAGCCACGAGCTGAAGACCCCGATCGCCGGCATCAAGGGCGCGCTCGAGCTGCTCGCCGAGCATCCCGAGATGAGCGAGGAGGAACGAAGCCGCTTCCTCGCCAATGCCGGCGCGGACGCCGACCGGCTCTCGCATTTGCTCCGGCGCCTGCTCGACCTCGCCCGCGCCGACATGGCCGCCGCGCCCGAGGATGCGTCGACCGATGCGGCCGGGCCGGCGCTGAGGGTCGCCGACGCGCATCGTCACGAGGGTTTCGCCATCGCCCTGCAGCTGGACCGCCTGCCCGTCGCGGCCGCCCCCGCCGAGCTGCTCGAGGCGGTTCTGGAGACTTTGGTCGAGAATAGCCGCCAGGCGGGCGCTACACGAGTGGCGATCGAGGGCCGCGCCGCCGCCGGCAAGGTCCGCCTCCTCGTCCGCGACGACGGCCCCGGAATCCCCCCGGC
>JAXDPG010000281.1:0-2569 GCA_034668485.1 Sphingomonadales bacterium | reverse complement strand
AGACCCTCACCTCCCACCGCTACGCGGCGGGCCCCTCCTCTCCCGTAAGGACGGGAGAGGGACTAATTCTGCGCGGCGTTGCTCAGCTTTGAGGAATTAGCTGACGAAGCTGGTTCGTCAGAGAGCTGATGCGCGCGATGATCGGTGCAAATTCGCCTTCGTGAAGCGCTACTCTGGTCCGCCAGGGCAGATCCGGGTCCGCCGCAGATTCGTCAAAGCTGTAAAGCCATTTATTGCCCGCACGTGCCGCGGTGAGTTTCGAATGCGCCAGTCGGGAGCGAAGCTCCTGGTAAGGTTTCAAGCCATGAATGATTGAAGCCGCCTTTGATGCGTCGGTGAAGAGAAGCGGATGACTAACCGTGAGATCGCAAACCGCCTGCAGCTTCAGACCCAGCGTGAACGGTATCTTTTTTGATGTGGCAGCTCTCAGGCGTCCTACCGCCCACTGCTCCACCTCCGCTAGCTTCTCAATGACGCGGCTGCGGAAATAATGAGGATCACTCGCTCGGCTCGGATTTCGTCCGACAGATTCTGTGCCGGGCAGCGTGGCATGCATGTTCATCGGCGGGTTGGTGCCACGACTGCCTTGAGAAAACGTGAAAACGGACGCGCCTCAATAATCCTCGTGCGCCATGTCGATCTCGCGCACCCGGCGCTTCTGCCGGGCCTTGTCGACCAGGTCCCGCAGGGTCTCGCGCCGGGCCGCGGCCCGCTCGACATAGTGCAAAGCGAGCGGGGCTCGGCGGGTGGTCTCGTCGCTCGAGGTGACGGTGATCGTGCCGATCCCGGCCATCTGGTTCACCAGGCTGAAGTCGAGGCGGATGTCCTTGACCCGGTAGAGCTCGATCTCGTCGAGGCTTTTGACGAAGATGCCGCGGCGGACGATCAGCCGGTCCGTGCAGATGTCGAAGCGCGCGCCCAGATTCTCGAACCATTTCCAGAGGATTATCAGGAAGGCGAGGGCGCTGATCAGAAGCGGCCAGCGGCCCCACTCGCCGGGCGCGGTCAGCAGGATCCCGACGGGCACGAGCGCCATCGTGCCCCAGCCGGCGAGGGTGCCCCTGAGCCAGCCCCAGGTGGAGGAGCGGAAGGTGTCGAGCGGCTGTTCCATCATCGTCTCCTTCAATGCACCGCCCTATCCTGCCTTTCGCCTTTCGAGGCGAGCGAGAAACGGGGCTCGGGGGCGGTCAGCGATCCTGTGACGAGCCGGGCGGCGTAGGCGCCGACGGCGGGTCCGTGCTTGAAGCCGTGGCCGGAGCCGGCGCCGACCAGGAAGAGGTTGGGCCGCTGCGGGTGGACGTCGATCAGCAGGTCGCCGTTGGCGCTGTTCTCATATTGGCAGACCCGCGCCTCGTTCAGCGGCGCGCCCCTCAGGCCCGGGAAGCGGCGTTCCATATAGGCGCGGGCCTCGGCGAGGGCGGCGGGGGAGGGGGTGCGGTCGCCGCCGTCCGGATCGATCGCCGGCCCGTGCCGGTCGTGGGCGATCTTGAAGCCGCGGCCCTCGAGGTCGGGGAAGCCGTAGAAGATGTCGCCGGCGTTGAAGTCCGCCCAGCTCGGCAGGGCGCCGACCGAGAAGCGGCCGTCGCCCGCCTCGGGGCGGAAGAAGAAGACCTCCTGGCGGGTCGGGAAGATGCGGCGGCCGAGCAGGTCCGGGAACAGCTTCCCGAGCCACGGGCCGCAGGCGAAGACGAAGCGGGCGGCGGATAGTTTCTCACCGCTTTGCATGATTATGCGTCGCAGCGGGCCTTCGCCGCTCTCGGGCGGCGAGACGGCGCCGCGGCGATATTCACCGCCGGCCGCGACGAACTCGGCGACGATCGTCTGCACCGCCCGCCGCGCCATCAGAGCGCCGAATTCGGGCTCCCACAGGCCGAGCTCGATCCCCTCGAAGTCGATCATCGGGAAGCGGCTGCGCATGTCGCCCCGGTCCATCAGCCGGGTCGGAAGCTTCAGCCGCCGGTGCACCTCGACGGTCTTGTGGACATAATCCTCCGCCGTCGGGAAGAAGAAGAGCACGCCGGCGCGGTGGAACAGCGGCAGCTCCGCCCGGGCGGACAAAGCGCGCCACTCCGCGAGCGAGTCCCACGCCATGCGCGTATAGACCTCGTCAGCGCCGTAGCTGCCGCGGGTCAGGCGCGACTCCCCGCCCGACGAGGCCCGGGCATGGGCCGGTCCCCAGGAGTCGAGCAGAAGCACCTTGCGGCCGGCGCGCTGCAGGGCCCGCGCCGTGCAGGCGCCGAACACGCCCGCGCCGACGACGACGATGTCGGGGGAGGGGGAGGCCGCCACGGCCGGGGCGTCGACCGCCGCGACCGCCGCCGCCGTCCCACCCGCCTTGATTGCCGACCGGCGCGTCATTCCCGCCATCCACCCCTCCGAGACGTGCAGCATTTGGGCTGGCCGGCCATTAGTCAAGCAAAGCCGAGCTTCGAGTCACCCCGTCACCCTGAACTCGTTTCAGGGTCCAGCGGGTCCTCTTCCCGGGATGCGGAGCCCTGGATGCTGAACCCGGTTCAGCATAACGACCGAGCCGCCCCCTGTAACGCTTCTGCAACAGTGTGGCGCATTT
>JAXDPG010000280.1:0-3122 GCA_034668485.1 Sphingomonadales bacterium | reverse complement strand
GTCCAGCGGCGGAGGGTCCACAGGCCCGCCAGCAGGCGGCCGCCGACCATCGCGACTCCGCCGGCATAGAGCAGGAAGAAGAGCAGGCTGGGGTCGTCCCAGCCGCCCGCTTGCGGCGCGGCCAAATTCGCCGCCGGAATAGGTTCGCCCGCGATCGCCTCGAACGACGGCGGGGTCGAGGGCGAAGCGGCGGCGAGGGGCGCGGACGCGGGCGCCGCAGTCTCGATCTCGAGCGCAGGGGCGAACAGGGCGATGGCGGGCAGCGCCAGCAGCAAGGCCACCGCCACCTTGAGGACCGCGCCGCGATCGGCCGCCGCCCGCGAGCGCAGCAGCGCCGCGAGCAGAAGCGCGCCGCCGGCGATCGCCGCCGATTTCCAGCCCATCTCGATCAGGAAGTCGTAGGTCATTGGTCGCGCTCCTTTGCCTCGTCGATGGCGCGCTGCAGGGCATCGAGCTCATCGGGCTTCAGCGATTTGGAAAGTCCGAGCAGGGCGGTGGCGGCGCTCGCCGCCGAGCCGTCGAAGAAGGTCTTCACCATCTGCCTCAAGGCCGTCTCGCGGATCTTGGCCGGCTGGGGCACGCTCTTGTAGACATAGGTCTGGTCGTCGGCGCGGTGCCGGACCAGCCCCTTCGCCTCGAGCCGGGCCAGCATCGTCCTCACCGCCGAATGGCTCGGCGGATCGGCCATGGCGCGGCGAACGTCGGCGGCGGTCGCCTCGCCGGCGCTGCACAATATCTCGAATATCTCGCGCTCGCGGCGCGGCAGGCTGGCGATCATCTCGAATCGGGATCCTTGCTGCTACACCTGTAGCATGCCACAAATGTAGCAGGTTGCAAGCGCCGTTCGTCGAAAAGAGGAGGCGGTTGGTCGAAGGGCGACGTCAGCGAGGCTTTCTGAACCTGAACATGAAGCGGTCCGTCCGCCCTCGGATGCTCGGGTCGAAGACGTTCTTCGTGTGATCGTCGGTCGGAACGCGCAGCAGATCGGACTGCGCCTCGAGGACGAAGCCGGCGCGTTCGAAATCGGCGCGCACCGTGGCGGGATCGATGCGGTGATATTTCTCGACCACCTCGCGCGTGTCGCCGCCCGGGGTCGCGACATGGTCGATGACGGCGACGGTGCCGCCGGGCTTCACCGTGTACCACAGCGCCCGGACGACATTGTTGGGATCGATCCGCGGCACCTTATACTGGGCGCTCTCCCAATAGGTGTCGTGATAGACGAGGTGGAGGAGGGCGAAATCGAAGCCGTCCCTGGGGAAGGCGATCGCCGTCGCCGGGCTGGTGAAATAGCCGAAATTGGGGTTGCGGCTCTTGATCCCGTCGAGCTGCGCCTTGACCTTGTCCGACTGGAAGCTGGACGAGTTCCAGGCGAGGACGAGGCCCTTCGGCCCAACCGCGCGGGCCATGATCTCGGAATAATAGCCGGTGCCGGCGAAGTAATCGAGGACCCGGTCGCCGCGCTTCAGGCCCATGAAGCGGAGCACCTCGACCGGCTTCCTCACCTCGTCGAGATCGACCCGGTCCTTGGGCCGGCCGGGCGCCGCCACTCCCGCCGCGACATCCGCGGGCGCTCTCGCCGGAGCCTTCGCCGCCGACGGCACCGTCATCGCCAGGGCCATCATCACCAAAATCGTTCTGCGCATCTCTCGCTCCCTTGCCTTCAGGCCGCCTCCGAGCGCTTTGCCGAGCGCCCGCTTGATGCCTGCTCCTGAACCCGCGCCTGCAGCGCCTTGATAGCCTCATGCGACGAAAGCGCCGCGCCTTCCTGCCAGAACTGGACGTAGCTCAAATGCTCGCCGGCGAAAAAGATCGGCCCCTCCGGCCGGGTCAGCTCGGTATAGCGCGCCGGCCGCGGATTCTGGTTCCAGTCGGGATGCGCCGGCCCGACGCCCTCCGACCAGGGCGTCAGCCCCCAGGCGACCGTCACCGGGTTGCGAAGCTCGGCGCCATGGCCCGGATGCAGCCGCTCGACCGATTCGCGGCAGATCCGGAAGCGCTCCTCGTGGCTCAGCGCCATGAACTTCTGCGGATTGTCCGGCGCCACCCAGCCTGCGCAATAAGCGGCGACCAGAACGCCTTTCGGCCCGTGCCAGCCGCCCGACGGGTAGAGCAGATTCTCGTTCATCCTGTCGGTCCAGCCCAGCCCGCCGTAAATCCCGTCCTCCTCCCAGAAGCGCCGCGATTCGAAGCCGACCTTGACGCTCGGGATGTAGGCGATGTCCTTCATCGCCGCCTGCTTGGCGGGCGAGAAATCGTTCGGGATTCGCGCCAGCAGGTTCACGCCGAGGGTGCAGATGCAATAATCGGCGTCGAACGCCTGCCGGCCCGGGCCGTGGACGATCCGAACGCCCTCGCCGTTGCGGCGGATCTCGAGGACGGGGCTCCTCAGCCGAACCGCCGGCTTGACCTCGCGGTAGAGGGCGTAGGCGATCCGGTCCATGCCGCCGACCGGCTGGAACATCGGCGACTGCTGGTCGAAGAACTCCTCGAACATCAAGGGCAGGCCCCAGTCGCGCTGCTTCAGCAAATCCGGCAGCCGCAACGGCTTCTGGGTCGTGCCCGCCTCCGTATAACCGCCGGGGAGGACGGTGTAGCCCGACCGGCCCTGCGGCTCATATTCGCCCTTGTCGTTGAGCTCGCCGTAGAAAGCGAGGAACTGGCGCATGCCCTCCCTCTCCTCCTTGCTCAGCTCCTGGTCGAGCGAGCCCTTGCCGATCGATTTGGAGAGAAGCTCGGCGATCATGCCGCGCGTGTCGTGGATCGCCTGGCGGTTCGCCACCACCTTGCCGCCGAAATCCCATCGCGCGGCGCGGTTGGAATTGACCATCACCTCGATCGGCACGCCCAGTTTGCGCGCATAGCCGAGCATATTGTGGTGCCAGGTCGGGATCCGCGCCGCGCCGGCATTGAGATAGAGGCCCTCCGAGAAGGCGCAGAGCTGGTCCGGCCGTCCGGTCTGCACAACCCGGTCGCCGCCGCGCACCGTCCAGACCCGGCCGCCGACCCGGTCGCGCGCCTCGATCACGGTCACGTCCCATCCCGTCCGCCGAAGCTCGTAGGCGGCGACCAGCCCGGCGATACCGGCGCCGAGGACGACCACCTTGCGGCGCCCCCGCGGC
>JAXDPG010000279.1:0-2719 GCA_034668485.1 Sphingomonadales bacterium | reverse complement strand
GGGCGGCGCCGGCGCCGTCGCCGATGTTGGTGCCGAGGATGCTCGAACGGCCGTTGTCGATCGAGTTACCGATCAGGGCCCCGACCGCGCCGCCGATGATGAGTCCGGTCGTGCCGTCGGTCCGGCGGCAATAATAGCGGCCGTCCGAGCCGCGGTAGATGCGGTCGTTACGGCGCAGCCGGGTCTCGCCGTAATAGCGGCCGTCGCGATAATAGCGGTCGGCATAATAAGTGTCCACGCCGGGCTCGTAGCGGTTGTAGTCGTAATTGCGATAGGTGCGCCAATCGCGGACCTGGGCGCGGGCGATCTCGCGCCGGCACTCGCGCGATTCGCGGCGATATTCGCGGCGGTTGTCGGCCCGGCGCAATTCGCGCTGGCACTCGCGCCGCTCCTGGCGGGTCTCGGGACCCTGGGCGGAGGCCGGCGCGGCATAAGCGGCCGGCAGGGCGCAGGCCGCCGTGGCGGCGGCAAGAACGAGTTTACGCATGATACTGTCTCCTGTGGAAGGCCCCGAAGCGGCGGAGTCGAGCGTCAACGGGCGGACGCGGGCAGGGTTGCATGAACGGTCCGCTCCGCCGCGGGCGCCGGCGGGCCGGCCGGCGAACGGCATGAGTGGCACGAGAGTCACATGGAATCGCGGGGGGGCTCCCCCTCGCCGCCCTCCGCCGCCGGCGCCTGCCAGCCCGGGATCGGCGCGTAGCCGGGCGGGATCCAATGGCCGTCGGCACTCTTCGTCCAGCCGGCGGCGAGCTTCGCCGGCTCTTCGTGGCGCTCGATCGCCTCGATCTTGCGCAGGATCGAGTCGACCGCGTCCTTGAACGGCCGCTCCTTGAGCTTCTGCTCCGCCGCGATCTCCGCCCTGATCTCGCGATCCATCTGCTTGCGCTCGTGGCGCAGCAGCCGCTTGCGCTTGAAGCCGGGACGCGGGCCGTATTTCTTCGGGTTCGAGCCCTGGAGGAGCAGGCGCAGCAGGTTTTCGGAATAGCGGCGGCGCCTGACCATCTGTCCGCCGACCGCCACCTCCTCCTCGACGCCCTCGACCGCGCGCTCCCACGCGGTGAGCTCGACCGGGGTGCCGGACATTTTGAGCGCAATCTGGCAGTGGCGGAGGAAGCGCGGGTCGCTCTCCTGATGCCGGTAGATCGTGCGCGGCGACGGGCCGACGAGGCGGCAGGCGTCGAGGATGCAGCCCATTTTCACCAGCGCCTTCAGGAACGCGCATTTCTTCGCTTCGGTGAAGGCGTCGTGGCGCTCGCGCGGCCGCTCCTGCGCCGAGGCTTGCGCCGACAAGGTGCCGGCATCGTCGGGAGACGGCGGCTCAGGCTCGTCCCAGGGGAAGGGCTGCTCCGCGGACGGGGCGGCCTCGTCGCTCCCGCCATCGGCATCGGCATCGGCATCGGCATCGGCAAGGGGATCATCGGACATGACGGACTCCGGTCGCGTTGAACAGAACAAGAACATATACTAGGGACGGTCCTATTGGAAATCCTATTTTTGAGGCCGGCTCGAGCCGCCGGGCGCCCGCGCCAGGAGGCATTGCGTTCCGCCGCGGATCGGCGCCCAAAGGCGGCGATGGAGACGCGCTCGAAGCCTCGGCCCGGAACGATCGTCATGGCGGCGGGCGGCGCCGTCGCCCTGCTCCTCTATTCGTGGTTCCTGTCGCTGGACTTCGCCGGCATCGTCGGCCCCGGCGACAGCGTCGTCGCCCAGGCCTATGCGACGCTGACGGCGCTGGCCCTGCTCTGGGCGCTGCTGCTCGCCCTCGTCGCCCTGGATCGCGGCCTCGGCGGCCCCTCCTGGCCGCGGCGCGGCGGCTTCCTGCTGGTCCCCGTGGCCGGCTTCGCCACCGTCTTCGCCACCGATTATCCCGGCGACAGGCTGTGCCAGCTCGCCGTCGCCGCTTTGCCGTTGCTGGTGGGAGCTTATGCCCTGCTCGGCCTCCTGCCGCCGCGGTGGGCCGCCCGGGCGCAGGCGGCGATGCTCCTCCCCATGGCCGCCCTCGCCGCCTATCCGATCGTCCGCTTCGTCTCCTGAGACTCGGGCGAAGGAGGGCACGAGCCGGTCGGAGTCACCGACCATCCACTTCTGCTTCTGCCGGAGGCGGCCTTTACTCGAGGGCGGCTTCCCGCTAGGGGCGCCGTCCCGCGCAATTTCCGCGCCGGCAAGAGGAGGCCGACATGAAGCATCGCCACGACCTCCCAGGCTTTCGAGGTCAGCTCGAAGCGTCGTAAGGGCTTCCCCTCCGAAACGCGGGTGAAACGCGGCCTGCGCTTCGTGCGCGGCGGCGAGAAGGAGCTGGTCGAGAAGCTCGGCCGGCGCGACCTTTGCCCCTGCCTCTCCGGGAAGAGCTTTCAAGCGCTGCTGCCTTGCCACCGGCCGGTTTCGACGGTTCGGAGCGCGAGGATTATTGGCGCGACTGAGCTTGCGCCCTTCCCTTTCCAGAAGATCGTGACCGCCGGGCCGCCCCGGCGGGAGGCTCGTCATGTACGTTCGTTTCATCACGCCGTGGTGGCGCCTGCCGCGCGGCGCCGATTGCGGCCTGTTCGGCCCGGCCTATGCCTGTGCGCGCGACGCGGAGGTTCCGGCCGTGCTGCGCGAGGCCCTGTGGGCCGAGATCGGCTGGTTCGAGCAGAATTTGCCGGTGCCGCGCCATCCGCAGCGACACTTCCTTGTCGATCTCGAGCAGCGCCGGATTGGAGTGGGCCGACACCAGGTCGTA
>JAXDPG010000278.1:0-4963 GCA_034668485.1 Sphingomonadales bacterium | reverse complement strand
CGGCCTGGGCGGCGATGATCCAGAAGCCGACCTGCCGCACCTGCTTGGCCACCGCCTTCTTGTCCCCTTCGGCCAGCTTCTGGGTGATGACCGGGGCGAGGATCGGATCGAAGCTCGTCTTCAACTTCTGCGGCAGCGAGGCGACCTGCTGGCCGACATAATAGACGCCGACCCAGTAAGGCGCGACGAACAGGCCGAGGATGGCGATGTCGAGGCGGCGCGACCCCCATTCGATCGCGTCGGCCGCCGCGAGCGGGATGTTGCGGCGGGCGACGC
This sequence comes from Sphingomonadales bacterium, assembly GCA_034668485.1. Lineage (GTDB taxonomy): Bacteria > Pseudomonadota > Alphaproteobacteria > Sphingomonadales > Sphingomonadaceae > Allosphingosinicella. The sequence continues at coordinate 4,687 of JAXDPG010000278.1, read as the reverse complement.
GGAGGAGCTGGGCGGGGTGAGGCTTCCAGTCCCGGGGCAGGCCGTAGCTTCGGTAGAGCGGCCACAGCGACGCTACGAGGCCGGCCGTCACCGAGATGACATAGGCGATGATCAGCCCGTCGCGGGAGCGGGTGCCGTCGGCCGCCGCCGGGAAGATCAGCACGCAGGCGGCGGCGGCGATGCTGATCGTCCAGGGCTCGACCACCGCCCGCGCGCGCACCGTCGCGCCGATATCGTGGCGATAGGCGAGCGCGGCGAGCGCGATGTCGGCGCCGGCGATGCCGAAGATCACCATCGGCAGCAGCCAGTCGGCGCCGTGGATCCCGCCTCCGGGGAACATTGCCTGCGGGAACAGCATCAAGATTGTTGTGGAGGCCGCGGAGGCGATGAAGGCCGCGAGGATGGCGTCCATCACCACGCAGACGTGCGGCTGGTCGGTGGTCGAGAGCTGCTGCGCCAATCCCCGTTTCAGCCCCAAAGTGGAGAGTTGCGCCGCAAACTCCATCACGATCACGGCATAAGCGAAGGCGCCGAGGGCCTCCGGGCCGTAGAGGCGGCCGGCGATGAACAGGAAGGGCAGGCGCGCGGCTAGCCGGATCAGGAAGCCCATCAAGTTGGTGCGTCCGCCGCGGGCGAGGGCCGCGATGTCCTCACCCTGACCCGCCTGGGTCAATGGGCGGCGCCCCAGTTCGCGCCGGTGCCGATGTCGACGCCGAGCGGGACGCTGAGCGTCACCGCCGGCTCGGCCGCCCGTTCCATGACCTGCCGGATGACGGCGCTTGCCCTATCCGCGTCGCCCTCAGGCACCTCGAAGACGAGCTCGTCATGGACCTGCATCAGCATCCGCACCTTGCCGAGGCCTTCCCGCTCCAGCGCCGGGCACATGCGCACCATCGCCCGCTTGATGATGTCGGCGCTGGTGCCCTGGATCGGAGCGTTGACCGCCGCGCGCTCCGCGCCCTGGCGCTCGTGCTGGGTCTTGCTCCTGATCATCGGGAAGTGCGTCTTGCGTCCGAACAGGGTCGTGGTGAAGCCGGTCTCCCGAACGCCTTCGAGCGTGGAATGGATATAGTCGCGAATGCCGGGGAAGCGTTCGAAATAGCGGTCGATCATCGCCTGCGCCTCGTCGGCGGTGATGGAAAGCCGCCCGGCCAGGCCCCAGCGCGAGATGCCGTAGAGGATGGCGAAGTTGATCGTCTTGGCGCTGGCGCGGGTGTCGCGATTGACCTCGCCGAACAGCTCCTGCGCGGTCAGGCTGTGGATGTCCGCGCCCTCCGCGAAGGCGGCCTTCAGCTGCGGCACGTCGGCCATGTGGGCGGCGAGCCTGAGCTCGATCTGGCTGTAGTCGGCGGCGAGCATGACATAGCCGGGCTCGGCGACGAAGGCGTCGCGGATCCGGCGGCCGATCTCGGTCCGGATCGGGATGTTCTGGAGGTTGGGGTCGGTCGACGAGAGACGCCCGGTCTGGGCGCCCGACAGCGAATAGCTGGTGTGGACGCGCCCCGTCTCCTTGTTGATCTGCTGCTGCAGCGCGTCCGTATAGGTGGACTTGAGCTTGGAGAGCTGGCGCCACTCCAGCACCAGGCTCGCGATCGGCACGCCGTCGCGCGACAGGCGCTCGAGCTCGTTGACGTCGGTCGACCAGGTGCCGGACTTGCCCTTGCGGCCACCCTTCAGACCCATCTGCCCGAACAATACCTCGCCGAGCTGCTGCGGGCTGCCGATAGTGAACTGGCAGCCGGCCTCGCCGCAGATCCTTTCCTCCAGCGCAACGATCTGCGCCTGGAATTCCTGGCTAAGCTTGTTCAGCTCCTCGCGGTCGACCTTGACCCCTTCGCGCTCCATCCGCGCGACGACCGGCACGAGCGGCCGGTCGACCGTTTCATAGACCCGGGCGACCCGCTCGTGCGGAAGCCGCGTCTTGAAGCGCGTCCACAAGCGCAAAGTCACGTCCGCGTCCTCGGCCGCATATTCCGTGGCGCGGTCGAGCGGGACCTGGTTGAACTTGATCTGCTTCTGGCCCGAGCCGCAGACGTCCTTGAAGGCGATGCATTGGTGGTCGAGATGCTTCTTGGCGAGATCGTCCATCGAATGGCTGTTGAGGCCGCCGGCATCGAGGTTGAAGCTCATCACCAGGCTGTCGTCGACCGGAGCGACCTTGATCCCGCGGCGGTCGAAGACGATCCAGTCGAACTTGAAATTGTGGCCGATCTTGAGGATCGCGGGGTCTTCGAGCAGCGGCTTCAGCTTCGCCAGAGCGACCTCGGCCGGGATCTGATCCGGCCGCTCCGAGAGCAAATCGTGGCCGCCATGCTCGAGCGGGATGTAGGCCGCTTTGCCGCATTCGGTGGCGAGGCTGATTCCGACTAACTTGGCGGTCACGCAATCGTAACCGTCGGTCTCGGTATCGACGGCGACGAGGCCGTTGCGCGTCGCCTCGGCGATCCAGTCGTCCAGCTCCGCTTCCGTCGTCACGGCGACGTAGGCCGAGCGGTCGATTTTCGGCTCGGGGCGGACTTCGCGCTGCACCGGAGTCATTGCATCCGAGGGCGCCCTGACCTGCGAGGTGCCGTTGAGCCGCGCGAGCAGGGACTTGAACCCCTGCTCCTCGAGGAACTCGCGCAGCGGCCCGTCCGGTATGCCCTTCATCTCGAGGTCGTCGAGCGGCTCGGGCAGCGGCGCGTCGCACACGAGGCGAACGAGCTCGCGCGACATCCGGGCCGCCTCCGCATGTTCGATGAGGTTCTGCTTCAGCTTGGGCTTGGCGATCTCGTGGGTATGGGCGAGGACGGTCTCGACGTCGCCATATTGCTGGATGAGCTGGGCCGCCGTCTTCGGCCCGACGCCGGGCACGCCGGGGATGTTGTCGACGCTGTCGCCCATCAGCGCCAGCACCTCGCCGAGCTGCTCGGGCGGCACTCCGAACTTCTCGATCACATAGTCGCGGCCGATCCGGCGGTCGTTCATCGTGTCGTAGAGGTCGAGCTTGCCGTCCTCGACCAGCTGCATCAGATCCTTGTCGGAGGAGACGATGGTGACCCGCCAGCCGGCCTCGAGCGCCGCCTTGGAGTAGCAGGCGATGATGTCGTCCGCCTCGAGCCCGTCCTCCTCGATGCAGGGGAGGGAGAAAGCGCGGGTGGCGTCGCGGATCAAAGGGAATTGGGGGACGAGGTCGGGCGGCGGCGGCGGCCTTTGCGCCTTGTAGCCTTCGAACATGTCGTTGCGGAAGGTGTGCGAGCCGGCGTCGAAGATGACGGCGAGGTGGGTCGGCCCCTCCTCCTTGTGGAGGCTCTCGGCGAGCTTCCAGAGCATGGTGGTGTAGCCGTAGACCGCGCCGACGTTGAGCCCGTGCCGGTTGGTCAGCGGCGGAAGGCGGTGATAGGCGCGGAAGATATAGCTGGAGCCGTCGACGAGATAAAGATGCTGGGAGGGCATGGGCAGCGTCCTAGCCTAGTCGCGCCGCCTGACAAACCCCGCGCAGCCGGTAAGGCGGCGTTCAACCGGGCGCGGCTAGAGCCGCCGCGATGAGATGGCCGATCCCCCTCGCCGCCGCGCTCGGCCTCGCCTGCGCCGGTGCCGCTCCCGCCGCCCCGATCCCGGCCGTGCCGGCGGCAAGACCGTTCGCGCCGGCCCGGTTCTCGGCGGTCGTGCAGGGCACCGGCCCCGACGTCATCCTGATCCCCGGCCTCACCGGCTCGCGCGACGTCTGGAAGGGGACGGTCGCGGCGGTGCCGGGCTACCGCTACCACCTCCTCCAGGTCGCCGGCTTCGGCGGCACCCCGCCCCGCGGAAATGCCCGCGGCGACGTCGTCGCCCCGCTGGCCGAGGAGGTGGCCCGCTATATCCGCTCACGCGGTCTGCGCCGGCCGGCCATCGTCGGCCATTCGATGGGGGGAACGGTGGCGATGATGGTCGCCGCCCGCCATCCGGCGCTGGTCGGCAAGGTGATGGTCGTCGACATGCTGCCCCAGCCCGCCGGGATCCTCGGCGGCGACGCGGTCGGGATACGCGGGCTCGCCGACACCTTGCGCGACGTCTCTTCCAGCCCAGGCGGTCGGCGGCTGGTCGAATCGGCGATCCGGCTGTTCGGCAATCCCGAGGCCGGGGCGGATCCCGACGTCACCGCGCGCGCCACGCACGAGCTGGCGCTGACCGACCTCACGCCGGAGCTCCCGCGCATCGCCGCGCCGCTGACCGTCGTCTACGCCAGCCTCGATCCCAGCCGCCGAGCCGCCGACGACACCCGCTACCGCGCCGCTTACGCGAAGCGGCGGGGAACCCGGCTGATCCGGATCGACGATAGCGGCCACATGGTCATGTACGACCAGCCGGCGAGGTTCCGCGCGGTGCTGAGGGGGTTTCTGGAGCAGTGAAATTCCTCCCCGGCATTTGCCGGGGAGGGGACCGCCCGAAGGGCGGTGGAGGGGTTCCTTGAGTCAGCGAGACCCCTCCACCATGCTTCGCATGGTCCCCCTCGCCCGGAAATCCGGGGGAGGAATTAGGGAACCAACACCGTATCCACCGCCTCGGGCAGCAGGTCGGGAAAATCGAGCGTGTAATGGAGGCCGCGGCTCTCCTGGCGGGTGAGCGCGGAGCGGACGATGAGCTCCGCCACCTCCACCAGATTGCGAAGCTCGACCAGATCCGGGGTCACCCGGAAGTGGCGATAATAATCGTGGGTCTCCTG
>JAXDPG010000277.1:0-3907 GCA_034668485.1 Sphingomonadales bacterium | reverse complement strand
GCGGCGTGTCGACGGGACCGGCCGGGGCGGCGGCGAGCGCGAGAAGGAGGGGGATCATCGCCCAGGCCTTAGCATTGACGGCTGGACGGCGGGTGAACGAAATGCTCGACGCTACTCCTCCGCCTCGAAGATCGCCTCCACGGGCAGGCCGAACAATCTGGCGATCCGGAAGGCGAGGGGGAGGCTCGGGTCGTAGCGACCGGTCTCGATCGCGTTGACGCTCTGGCGGGAGACCTGGAGCCGCTCGGCGAGGTCGCCCTGGCTCCAGTCGCGCTCGGCGCGAAGGACCTTGAGGCGGTTCTTCATTTCGCGAGCTTGTTGACGCAGGCGCCGAGGCCGAGGCCGCCGAACCAGAGGATCGCCGCCCAGTAGAAATCGACATTGGGCAGCTGGCCGAACGATTGCAGGAAGCCCCAGCAGGTCGTGACGATCAGGGTGAAGCCGGTGGCGATGAGCGACTGGCGGGCGACGACCATGCGCAGATATTCGTCGCGCTCCTCGACCAGATAGCGGCCCATCGCGACGAAGATTCCGACCAGGGGCAGCGCCGGCAGCAAGGCGAGCAGGAAGGCGAGGGCTCCGGCCGGGTCGTTGCGGCGGAATAGCCAGCTCACCCCGATCAGGAAGACGGCGTAGAGCAGGCTGAGGGCCAGGACTCGCTTGTTGTAGCGGCGCTGGGCGGGAGTGCGGTCGGACATGTCAAGGCTCCTTGAGTTCCAGTCAAGGAAGCTTTACAGCATGCTTTGACCTCCTGTCAGGCGTCCTTGTCAGGCATCAGGCTGGCGACGGTGGCGATCAGGTGGGCGATGTCGCCGGGCCGGGAGAGACGGTGATCGCCGTCCTTGATCAGCGTCGCCCGGGCGTCGGCGGTCCTAAGCCGCTCCATGAGCCGCAGGGAGATCCGCCACGGCACGTCGGGATCGTCGAGGCCGTGGAGCAGGCGGACCGGACAGTCGATGCCGATCTCCCCGCCGAGCACCCTCAGCGCCTCGCCGCTCTCCCAGAAGGCGCGGGTGGTGACATAGGGCGCCTCGCCATGAGGAGAGGGCTCCTCCAGCCGCCCGGCCTCCCGGATCGTGCGCTTCTGCGCCGAATCGAAGCCCCAGTCCGTGAAATCCGGAGCGACGGCGACTCCGACCAGGCCCGCTACCCGTTCGGGCCGGGCCAGTGCGACGAGCAGCATCAGCCAGCCGCCCATCGACGAGCCGACCAGAACCACCGGCCCCTCGATCGAGTCGATCATCGCCAGCGCGTCGTCGCGCCAGCCGGCGAGCGTCTGCGCGTCGAAATCGCCCTCGCTCAGCCCGCAACCGGCATAATCGAAGCGCAGCATCGCCCGCTGATCGGCCGCCGCCCAGGCGTCGAGCGCGCTCGCCTTGCTACCGTCCATGTCGGACGCATAGCCCGGCAGGAAGACGATCGTCGGGCCGCGCCCGCGCCGGTGCAGGAAGGCGAGGCGGCGCCCATCGCCGGCGAGATAGTCGAGGCCGTCCATGCGCGGGTCCCTAGCGGGACCGCGCGGGCGCCGCTACATGGCCCCGGTCATGACGCAGCATTTCAAGATCAAGCTTCCGGACGGCTCTCTGCGCGAAGTGCCGGAGGGGACCACTCCGGCCGACGTCGCCGCCTCGATCGGGCCCGGGCTCGCCAGGGCGGCGATGGCGGCCCGGGTCAATGGCGAGGTGCGCGATCTGAACCGGCCGCTCGACGGCGATGCCGAGCTCGCGCTGATCACGGTCCGGGACGAGAAGGACGCGCTCGAGCTGGTCCGCCACGATTATGCGCACATCCTCGCGGAGGCGGTGCAGAATCTGTATCCCGGTACCCAGATCACCTTCGGTCCGGCGACCGACGACGGATTCTACTACGATTTCGCGCCCGCGCCCGGGCGGGGGCCGTTCACGGAGGAGGATCTGCCGGCGATCGAGGAGGAGATGCGCCGGATCATCGCGCTCGACGAGCCGCTGGTGCGGGAGGTCTGGACCCGCGAGCAGGTGCGCCAGTTCTTCGAGAAGCAGGGCGAAAGCTTCAAGGCCGAATGGGTGATGGAGCTGCCCGCGGACGAGACCATCACCATGTACCGCTCGGGCGGCTGGATGGATTTGTGCCGCGGCCCGCATCTCGCCTCGACCGGCAAGGTCGACCCGCAGGCGTTCAAGCTGACCCGCGTGTCGGGCGCCTATTGGCGCGGCGACCAGAAGAACGCGATGCTGAGCCGGATCTACGGCACCGGCTGGCTGAGCAAGAAGCAGCTCGACGCCCATCTCGTCCGGCTCGAGGAGGCGGCCAAGCGCGACCATCGCCGGATCGGCCAGGAGATGGACCTGTTCCACCTCCAGAGCGAGGCGCAGGGCTCGGTCTTCTGGCACCCGAAGGGCTATGTGATCTGGCGCGCGCTCGAAGCCTATATGCGCCGCAAGCTCGACGCCGCCGGCTATCAGGAGGTCAAGACGCCGCAGCTGATGGACGCTCGCCAGTGGGAGCAGTCGGGCCACTGGGGCAAGTATCGCGAGAACATGTTCGACGTCCCAGACGAGGTGCCCAATATCGAGGATGTGGGTCCGGTCCTCTCCGGCGAGGGCGACCTGATGGCGCTGAAGCCGATGAACTGCCCGGCCCACGTCCTCATCTTCCGCCAGGGGATCAAGTCCTATCGCGACCTGCCGATCCGGCTCGCCGAGTTCGGCACCTGCCACAGGAACGAGCCGCACGGCGCGCTGCACGGCATATTGCGGGTGCGCCAGTTCACCCAGGACGACGCCCACATCTTCTGCCGCGAGGACCAGCTGGTCGAGGAGGTACGGCTGTTCAGCGACCTGCTCGACGGCATCTACCGGGAGCTCGGCTTCCCGGGCTATGCGATCAAGCTCGCGCTCCGGCCGGACAATCGCTTCGGCAGCGACGAAATGTGGGACAAGGCCGAGCAGGACCTGCGCGATGCCGTCCGAGTCGCCGGACGCGATACGCCGGAATTCGCCTGGGAGGAGTTGCCCGGCGAGGGCGCTTTCTATTCGCCCAAGCTCGAATTCCACCTCACGGACGCGATCGGCCGGACCTGGCAATGCGGCACGATCCAGGCGGATTACGTGCTGCCCGAGCGGCTCGACGCGACCTATGTCGGCCAGGACGGCGAGCGCCACCGGCCGGTGATGCTTCACCGGGCGATTCTGGGGACGTTCGAGCGCTTCATCGGCATCCTGATCGAGCATCACGCCGGGCGCTTGCCGGCCTGGCTGGCGCCGGTGCAGGCGGTGGTGGCGACGATCGTCTCCGACGCCGACGATTATGCCCGCGACGTGGCCGCGAAGCTGGAGGCGGCGGGGCTGCGCGTCGAAGCCGACCTGCGCAACGAGAAGATCAACTACAAGGTGCGCGAGCACAGCCTCGCCAAGGTTCCCAACCTGCTCGTCGTCGGCAAGCGCGAGGCGGAGGAGGGGAGCGTGGCGCTGCGCCCGCTGGGCGAGGGCGCCCGGCAGGAGGTGCTGGGGCTGGACGAGGCGGTTGCGCGGCTGGTCGCGGACGCGAGGCCGCCGGATTTGCAGCGCAATTGAGGATCGTAGGCGCGCCAGGGTCGCGCCGGCGCTTCGGGATGGCCGTGGCCGGGTACGTGCTGCTCGTGCTGCTTTTCGGCCTGCCGATCCTGCTCGCCGACTGCCGCGCCGGGGGCGACATCGCGCGCCAGTGCGCGGCAGCGCAGCGGATGAGCCAGGTTTATCGCGCCGTCGCTCTTCTGATCCCGGTCCCGGCGATTTGGCTGCGGTGGAGAGGTTCGCCAAAAGCCGTGCCGCTGCTGCTCGCCGGGTCGCCGATCCCTCTCATCGCGGCCATCCTGTTCGAACGCCTCACTCGGTGAGCGGCGCGACTCATCGGCAACAGAGCCGGGACAAAAGCGTTCGCGCTCCGTCCA
>JAXDPG010000276.1:0-3492 GCA_034668485.1 Sphingomonadales bacterium | reverse complement strand
TGGAAGCGGTCATCGGCGGGCGCGTGATCGGCCAGGAGGACGCCGTGCGCGCCGTCGCCAAGGCGATCCGCCGCTCGCGCGCCGGGCTCCAGGACCCGAACCGGCCGATGGGCAGCTTCCTGTTCCTCGGCCCCACCGGAGTCGGCAAGACCGAGCTCACCAAATCGCTGGCCGAGTTCCTGTTCGACGACCCGCACGCCATGGTCCGGATCGACATGTCCGAGTTCATGGAGAAGCACTCAGTCGCCCGGCTGATCGGCGCCCCGCCCGGCTATGTCGGCTATGAGGAAGGCGGCGTGCTCACCGAAGCGGTGCGGCGGCGGCCCTATCAGGTGGTGCTGTTCGACGAGGTCGAGAAGGCCCATTCGGACGTGTTCAACGTCCTCCTCCAGGTGCTCGACGACGGCCGGCTGACCGACGGCCATGGCCGGACGGTGGATTTCACCAACACCATCATCATCCTGACCTCCAACCTCGGCAGCCAGTATCTGACCGGTCTCGGCGAAGGCGAGACCGTCGAGGACGTCGAGCCCCAGGTGATGGAAGTCGTGCGCGGCCATTTCCGTCCCGAATTCCTCAACCGGCTCGACGAGATCATCCTCTTCCACCGGCTCGGCCAGGCCCATATGGGCCCGATCGTCGACATCCAGGTCGAGCGCGTCCAGCAGCTGCTCGCCGACCGCAAGATCAGGCTCGAGCTGACCGACGCCGCCCGCGCCTGGCTGGGCCGGGTCGGCTACGATCCGGTCTATGGGGCGCGGCCGTTGAAGCGCGCGGTCCAGCGCTATCTGCAGGACCCGCTCGCCGATGCCCTGTTGAGGGGCGATATCCCGGACGGCAGCATTGTGGCCGTGGACGAGGGTGACGGGGCGCTGACCCTGACCACCGGCGAGCGGCGCGAAGCGCCCTAGAGCGGCCGAGCGACGTCGAAGGCGACGGTGAGCCGCTCGCCCGCTTCGAAGGGCACCGTGCCGTGCCACAGGGTCGAGGGGAAGAGGACGAGCCGTCCCGGCTTGGGCTCGATCCGGCGGAGCGGCGGCAGGTCGATGCCGAGCTCGGCCTGCGGCTCGCCGAGCGTCAGCCAGCCGGCCTGGTCCGCCCCGCCCGCCCCGGGCTCCGGCAAAGCGACGTAGAGGGCCGAGCTGAACCAGCCGGCCGGATGGATATGGTTGGCGTGGTGGCCGCCGCCGGTCAGGCGGACCGACCAGGAGCCGGAGAAGCGCACCCGCCCGCCCCGCTTCAGGCCCAGCAAAGGGTGGTCGGGCCGCGGCGGCGGCAGCCGGGCGATATGCGCCTCGACCGCCTCGACCACCGCCGAGCGCATCTCCCGTATCTCCGGCTCGATTCGGGAGAGGAGCGTGCCCTGCGTCTGGGTGCCGCCCCGCACCGATTGCTCGAGCGGCTGATGGGTGGTGCGGTGCAGGGTCCGAAGCCGCCCGGCGAGAGCGTCGAGGGAGGGAAGATCGAGGTCGTAGACGCCGACGAAACGTTCATCCCCTTCCAGCCACGCCCAGCGCGGGTCGCCCAGGAGCCGCCAGGCGATCGACAGATAGGGCCAGAAGGAATCGGCGGCGGGCGTTGCCACCATGGTCTCGGCGAGCGCCGCCGCTTCCGCCGGACGGCCGGTGCGCAGCAGGTGGCGCACCCGGCGGACCACCAATGTCCAGTCGTCGGTCCCGGCGAAGCGGGCGAACAGCCGCTCGGCGGCCTCCGACTGGCCGAGCTCCGCCCGGCATACCGCCTCGTTGGCGTCGAACAGCGGATGCGGCCCGGCCCGCTCGCGTCCGCGCAGCACGGCCTCGAGCGCCAGCGCATATTGGTCGCCCTGGGTGAGGACGAGGATCAGCGAGTGCCAGAGGCTGAGATTGCGCGGATCGGCGGCGAGCGCCTTTTCGAAATCGGCGGTGAAGCCCTTCCGGTCGCCGCATTGCCAGCGGAGCCGGATCAGGCCGTCGAGGCCGGGGAGCCAGCCCGGGCGGGCCGCGACGAGGCGTTCGAGCTCGCCGACGGCAGCCTCCGGCCCGGCGTCGGCCTCGATCGCCGCGACCAGCCCCAGGAGGATCTCGTCATCGTTCGGAGCGAGCCGCCGCGCCGCTTGGAACAGCTCGACCGATGGAAGGCCCGCCTCGAGATGGACCCGTGCCAGCGTGTGGGCGATGAGCCTGTCGCGCGGGGCGAGCCGGGCCGCCTCCTTCATCATCGTCACGGCCGGTGCGAGATCGTCCAGCTTGCGGTGGAGCAGGCCGGCCACCTGCCACAGCCTCGCCTCCCGCGGAGCGGATCGCCGCGCAGCTTCCATGAGCCGCAGCCCCTCCTCCTCGAAGCCCTGCTTGAGCGCGTCGAGCGCGGCATTGTAGGCGGACGTGCTGTCCGCCGGATCGACCCCGGCAATGGCGCGCGCGAGGTCGGTCACAGCCCCTCCGCGCCGGCGGCGCCGCTGCGCGGCATGATCGCCGCGACGGCGCGGCGCTCGGCCTCGCTCAACGCCCAGGCCCAGATGTCGAAGATGAAGACGACGCGCAGCTCGGCGCTGTCGTTCCACGCCTCATGCTCGATCGTGTCGTCGAAGACGAAGCCGCGGCCGACCTCCCAGGCCCGGCTGCTGGCGCCGACCCGGAAGCCGCAGCCCGGCGGCACGACCAGCGGCAGGTGGCAGACCAGGCGGGTATTGGCGACGCCCGTGTGGGGCGGGATGCGCGTGCGCGGCGCGAGCAGCGAGAACATCGCGTTGGGCGAGGCCCCGGGCACGTCCGGCTGCGGCACCCGTGCGAGCAGGGCCATCGTGCGCGGGCAATGGCGGGCGTTGCGCTCGACGCGCCGGCCGTTCCGGAGCAGATGGACGGCGGTCCAGGCGCGCGACCGGTTGAGCGCCTCCCACTGCCGCAGCGGCACGTCGTCGGGATATTGGATGTAGGGCACCAGTTCCGCGGCCTCGGACTCGACGAGAGCGTCGAACTCGGCGCGGATGACGGCCGCCGCCGCTTCGATCTCGTCCAGCCAGGGGAAGCGGCTGCGGTCGTGGAACTCGACCGGCGGCAGGCCCGGATAATGGAAGTGGCTCGCTTCCTGCGCATAGGGGCGGGTCTGACGGGCGATGTTGGTGACGAACCGCTCGATCCGCGCCGCTTCTTCGGCGGACGCGCCGGCCTCCGTCGCGCCCCCGCGCAGGCGCTCCGCCATCGCCTCCTGGAAATCCCGATAGCTTCGCTCGGCATGAGCGATCATCGTCGCGAGCCCCGGCGGCGCCTCGCCCGCCGGACGCTGCGCCAGGGCCTGGCCGTAGGCCTCGCCCGCCTCGCCTTCCCTGCCCATCCGCTCGAGCAGCATGGCGCGCATCAGCAAGGCGGAAAGGTCGAGCGGCTCGAGCGCCAGGGCCCGCGACACCGCCGCCATCGCGCCGGCAGGATCGCCGGTGCCCCGGCACATGGCGGCGAGCTTCAGCCAGGCCTCAAGCCGGTCCGGGGTCTCGGCGACCGCCGCCTCGAGCAGCCG
>JAXDPG010000275.1:0-6431 GCA_034668485.1 Sphingomonadales bacterium | reverse complement strand
GGCGAGCACCGCGTTGCGGCCGATATGGAAGGCCTGCTCGCCGGCCTGGCCGACGCAGCCCATGATGACGTCCTCGACCGCCGCGGGATCGAGCCGGGCGCGCTCGACCAGGGCGTCGAGGATCTCGGCGGCCATGTCGGCCGGGTGCCAATCCTTCAGAGCGCCGCCCCTGCGCCCGCCGGCGGTGCGGGCGGCGGCGACGATATAGGCTTCGGGCATGGCGGGCTCCTTCGGTTCGGCACGATGTAGGAGGGCGGGGGAGGCGGGCGCAACCCTTCCGCCGGGTCCCGCATAGCGCCGCCTCCGCCTTATGAGGCGGGCGCCTTGTGAGGCAGGCACCTCGGTCCGTCCAGGTCCCCGCGACCGGGAGCGACGGCGCTCAATAGGCGCTCGCCTCGAACGTCCTGGCCTTGGCGCCGCACGCCCGCTCGTGGGCCCGGGACGAATAATGACCTTTGGCGATCTCGCATTCCACGCCGATGCCGTTCAGAGTCCCCACCGGGTCCTCGCCCGCTTCGTGGTAGAGCGCGCCGTCGTCCGGATAGTCGAACGCCCACCATACCCGCCGGACGATGAAATCCTCCGTCCCGATATCCTCCCCGGCGACGGGCGCGTCCCGCTTCCTCATCACGGTCACGTAATCGCCCTCGCGGGGCAGCGCCGGAACCCCGAACCGCAAGCAATATTCCGCCTCCCCGCCGCCCGGCGGCACGATCACGAGAGTCACTTCGAACATCTTGGCACTCCTCCGCCAGGCCGGTCCTGGAAGCCGGGACGGCCGCTGGCGACCGAGCCTCGCCCGCCTCGCCGTCCGAACGACCGGGGCGCGGCATCTCCGCCGCCCGAACTTTGAGAACACACATAGAACATATGAAGTCCAAAGCGCAAGCCTTTTCTTCCCGCTCTTGCGCCACGGACGATCGGCCCACTAGCGGGCGGTCGCGCCTTGTCGCCTGTCTTGCGATACGGCTGATGGGTGGCGCGACCAGGGCCGTCCCTCGACCTCCCGGCAATGCCCGTCGGTGTTCCAGCATCACCGTCATTTCATATTGACGCCGCGCGCCGCGGCGCCCCCGCTCAGAGAGAAAGAAGCCCCCTTTCACCCTTTCTTTGTCAATTTGAGCGACAGTGGCGCCCTGTCGGCAGAATTTACATTCCGCGAGGCGTCGCGCCCTTGATCAGGCTGTTCAAACATTATGTGCCGCACAGCGTCCTCTTCCTGGGCGTGATCGACTTCCTGCTGCTGCTCGCGGCGGGGGAGGCGGGGTGGCTGCTTCGGCTGTGGCAGATCGGCGGACCCGCCGATCCGGCCGACGCCGACCGCCTGCCGCACCTGTTCACCTTCGCCGCGATCCTCCAGCTCGCCATGGTCGGGGTCGGGGTCTATTGGGCCGACGCATTGCGCTCGATGCGGATCGCGGCCGCCCGGCTGGTGGTCGCGGTGTCGCTCGGCGTGCTGCTTCTGGCCTTCGTCTTCTTTCTGCTTCCGGCGGTGACCTTCTGGCGGTCCAACCTGCTCTACGCGATGGCGCTCGCGCTCGCGCTGCTGTTCGCGGCGCGGCTGGTCTTCGGGCTGGCGCTCGGCGGCGAGGCGTTCAAGCGGCGCATCCTGGTGCTCGGCGCCGGGCCGCGCGCGGCTCGGCTCGAGGCGCTGGCGCGGACCGAGGGGGCCGGCTTCGCCATCGCCGGCTATGTCGGAATGAACGACGGGCCGCAGGCGGTGCCGCACTCGGTCAACCGCGACGACATCGCCAACCTGACCGGCCATGTGGTCCGGCTGCGGGTCTCCGAGGTGGTGCTGGCGCTCGAGGAAAGGCGCAATGCGCTGCCGCTCGCCGATCTGCTCCGGATCAAGACCACCGGGGTGCATGTCAACGAATTCTCCTCGTTCATCGAGCGCGAGACCGGGCGGGTCGATCTCGACACGCTCAACCCCTCCTGGCTGATCTTCTCCGACGGCTTCTCGTCGGGGCGGCGGCTGTCGGCGGCGGGCAAGAGGCTGTTCGACATCATCGTGTCGGGGCTGATCCTCATCCTCTTCGCGCCGGTCATCGTCTTGACCGCGCTCGCGGTGAAGCTGGAGAGCCGCGGCCCGGCCTTCTTCCGCCAGCGCCGGGTCGGCCTCTACGGCGAGAGCTTCGAGCTGGTGAAGCTGCGCTCGATGCGCGAGGACGCCGAGGTCGGCGGCAAGGCGGTCTGGGCTCAGAAGGACGATCCGCGAGTGACGAGGGTCGGAGCGGTGATCCGCAAATTGAGGATCGACGAGCTGCCGCAGGCCTGGACCGTGCTGACCGGGCGGATGAGCCTGGTCGGGCCCCGTCCCGAACGTCCCCAGTTCGTCGCCGACCTCGAGGCGCGGCTGCCTTATTATGCCGAAAGGCACGTGGTGAAGCCCGGCATCACCGGCTGGGCGCAGATCAACTTCCCCTACGGCGCCTCGGTCGAGGACGCGAGGCAGAAGCTCGAATACGACCTCTACTACGCCAAGAACTACACCCCGTTCCTGGACCTCCTCATCCTCCTCCAGACGGTCAGGGTGGTGTTGTGGCCGGAGGGCGCGCGATGATCGTCCTGCTCGGCTTCTGGACCCACGCGCTCGCCGCCTTGCTCTACGGCGCGCTGGCCTTGTGGCAGCTGCGGCGCTGGAACGAGAATGGCGGCAGCCGCCGGCTGGTCGCGGCCTTCGCCGTGACCTCGGCCTGGGCGATCTTCGTCGCCTTCCAGGGTCCCTACAGCCTCGGCGCCGGAATCGCCGAAGCGGCGCGCAATTTCGCTTTCCTCGGCTTCATGTACGCGATCGTCGGCCCCGCCGCCGACGAGCGCGGCCAGCCGGGGGTGAAGCTGGTCTACACCGTCGTCGCCGCCGTGATCGGGCTCCAGCTCACCCTGGCGGGCGTGATGCCGCAATTCGCCGGCCACGCCGTCCTCCACGCGGCGCTGGCCTCGACCGTTCAGGTAATCGGCCTCACCATCGCCGCGGGCTCCCTGGTCCTCGTCCACAATCTCTACGGCCAGGCCGCGCACGAGAGCCGCTGGGGGCTCAGGCTGCCGACGATCGCGCTCGCCGGAATGTGGGCCTACGACCTCCACCTCTACACCGTCGCCTGGCTGACCCGGGCTCCGGTGGAGGACCTCTACGCGATGCGCGGCGCGATCCTGTCGATGCTGGTGCCCTTGTTCGCCCTGGCGAGCCGGCGCAGCTCGGGCTGGCGGATGCAGCTGTCGCGGGCGGCGACCTTCCAGTCGCTCTCGCTGATCGCGATCCTCGGCTACCTCATCCTGATGATGACGGCGAGCCGGGCATTGGAGGCGGTTGGCGGCAATTGGGTGCGGATCGGCCAGATCGGCCTCGTCTTCGCGATCACGGTCGCGGCGGTGATCCTGCTCCCGTCCGGCCGGATGCGGGCCTGGTCGCGGGTGATCGTCGCCAAGCACTTCTTCGAGCATCGCTACGATTATCGCGAGGAATGGCTGCGCTTCACCCGAACCGTCGGCGGCGACGCGCCGTTGGGCGAGCGCATCATCAAGGCGATCGCCGACATCGCCGAATCGCCCGCCGGCCTGCTGCTGGTGCCGGAAGGGGGCCGCCTCAGCGTCGCCGCGCGCTGGAACTGGCATGACGAGGTGCCCGAGGCGAGCCGCGAGGATTCGGTGCTGATCGGCTTTCTGGAGAAGAGCGGCCACGTGCTCGATTTCCCGGGCCTGCGCCCGGGCCTGCTGCGGGCGGACGGAGTCGAGGTGCCGGTGCCGGAGGCGCTCGTCGCACTCGACGCGCTCTGGGCCGGAGTGCCGCTGATCCACGGCGACCGCCTCGTCGGGCTGGTGCTGCTCGAGCATTCGCTGGTGCGGAGGCCGCTCGACTGGGAGGATTTCGACCTGTTCCGGACCGTCGGCATCCAGGCCGCCAGCTATCTCGCCGAGGCGCGCACCCAGGATGCGCTCGCCGACGCCCGCCGGTTCGACGAGTTCAACCGGCGCTTCGCCTTCATCATCCACGACGTCAAGAACCTGGTCAGCCAGCTCAGCCTCGTCATCCGCAACGCCGAGCGCCACGCCGACAAGCCCGAATTCCGCGAGGACATGATCGCGACTCTGCACAGCTCGGTGAAGAAGATGAACGACCTCCTCGCCCGCCTTCACCGCGGCAACAACGATGTCGAGGCGGAGCCGGTGCGGGCGATCCCGCTCGGCCAGGCCGTCGCCACCGTCGCCGAGGTCAAGCGGCGGGTCCATCCGGTCCGGCTCGAGGGCGACCGGGCGGTGGCGGCGGTCGCGGACCCCGTCCGGCTGGAACAGGCGCTCGGCCATCTCGTCCAGAACGCGATCGATGCGAGCCCTGCCGGCGAGCCGGTGCTGATCCGCTGCGGCGCTCGCGGCGGCGAGGCCGCGATCGAGATCTCCGACCGCGGCTCGGGAATGTCGGCCGATTTCATCCGCACCCGCCTGTTCCAGCCCTTCGCCTCGACCAAGGAGAGCGGCTTCGGCGTCGGCGCGTTCGAGGCGCGGAGCCTCGTCGCCGCCATGGGCGGCCGCATCGAGGTCGACAGCCGGGTCGGCGAGGGCAGCCGCTTCACCGTCTTTTTACCGCTGGGTGAGACCAGCTTCAGCGACATCGAACGGAAAATCGCATGAGCGTGGACACAAGGGCGAAACTGCTGATCGTCGAGGACGACGAGGGGCTGCAGCGCCAGCTCCGCTGGGCCTATGACGATTACGACGTGCTGGTCGCTTCCAACCGGGATGCGGCGATCAACCTGCTGCGCGCCGAGGAACCGCCGGTGGTGACGCTGGACCTGGGGCTGCCGCCCGACCCCAACGGAGTCACCGAGGGTTTCGCCACGCTCGAGACGATCCTGTCGCTGAAGCCGGAGACCAAGGTGATCGTCGCCTCGGGCCACGGCGCCAGGGAGAGCGCGCTCCGGGCGATCGCTTCGGGCGCCTACGATTTCTACCAGAAGCCGGTCGACATCGACCAGCTCGGCCTGATCGTCCGGCGCGCCTTCCAGCTCCACGGCATCGAGACCGAGAACAGGAAGCTCGAGGAGAGGATCGGCGAGGACCAGACGGTGCTCGGAACGATGATCACCGGCGCTCCGGAAATGCTGAAGGTCGCCCGCACGATCGAGCGGGTCGCCAATACCGGAGTCTCGGTGATGCTGCTCGGCGCCAGCGGCACCGGCAAGGAGCTGCTCGCCCGCGGCCTTCACGCTGCCAGCAACCGCGCCGGCGGCGCCTTCGTCGCGATCAACTGCGCGGCTATCCCCGAGAATCTGCTCGAGGCGGAGCTGTTCGGTTACGAGAAGGGGGCGTTTACCGGCGCGATCAAGACTACCGAAGGCAAGATCGAGCTCGCCCATGGCGGAACGCTCTTCCTCGACGAGGTCGGCGACATCCCGCTGCCGCTCCAGGTCAAGCTGCTTCGCTTCATCCAGGAGCGGGTGATCGAGCGGATCGGCGGCCGCAAGCCGATCGCGGTCGACACCCGGATCGTGAGCGCCACCCACCAGGACCTGCCCGAGATGATCAAGGCGGGGAGCTTCCGAGAGGACCTCTATTACCGCCTCGCCGAGATCGTCGTGCGCATCCCCAGCCTCAGCGAACGCCATGGGGACGCGGTGCTGCTCGCCAAGCATTTCCTCCACCGCTTCGCCCGGGAGATGAACCCGGCCGTCAAGGGGCTTGCCGCGAGCGCGCTGGCGGCGATCGACGAATGGCCGTGGCCGGGCAACGTGCGCGAGCTCGAGAACAGGATGAAACGCGCGGTGATCATGGCCGACGGCAAGCTGTTAACGGCCGAGGATCTCGACCTCGAGGCGGGCGTCGAGACGGCGCTGCCGGTCAATCTGAAATCGGCCCGCGAGCTCGCCGACCGCCGAGCCATCCGCCAGGCGCTGGCGAGGACCGAGAACAATATCTCCAGCGCCGCCAAGCTGCTCGGCATCAGCCGGCCGACGCTCTACGACCTGATGAAGCAATACGACCTGCAGCCGTGAACGCGCGCTCCGCCTTGATCGCCCTCGCCCTGCTCGGCGCCGCCTGCTCGAGGCCGGAGACGCCGCAGGAGGCCTATCGCCACGGCCTGCAGGCGCTGGCGGACGGGGCGCCGCGGACGGCGAGGATCGAGTTCCTCAATGCGATCAAGGCCGATCCCGCCAACAAGGCGGTCCGGGTCGCCCAGGCGCGCACCTATCTGATGCTCGGCGACGGCGCCGCCGCCGAGGACGAGCTGAGACGGGCGAATGCGCTCGGCGTGCCGGAGAGCGAGACCGCGCATCTGATGGCGCACGCTCTGCTGCTCCAGGGCGAGGCGGAGCGGGCCGTCGCCGCGGCCGCGAAAGCGGGGCCGGCGCACATTGCTTACGCCCAACGCATGATCGGCCGGGCCTACCAGGCGCTGGGCCGGATGGAGGACGCCGCGCAGGCGTTCGACC
>JAXDPG010000274.1:0-2703 GCA_034668485.1 Sphingomonadales bacterium | reverse complement strand
CGAGCAATGGGCGGATTTCCGCCGCCGGCAGATCGCCGTCGGCCTCGCGCTCGGGCTGACGCCGGCGGCCGCCAGGGCCGCCGCCGAGCGCCTGGAAGCGCAGACCCGGGCCCGTCTCGACTGGCTGCGCGGCCGCTTCGAGCGCATGGCCGAGCTGTGGGACGCGCTCGGCGACTATTGGAGCGCCTTCGCCGACTCGCATCCCGAGATCGACCTCGAGGATCCGGGCGACGCCGATCTGCCCCAACCGCCCGAGCAGGCCGAGCTGGACTCGATCGAGGACGAGATCGAGGCGGCGCGCGAGCGCGACCTCTGGCCGAGGCACCTCTATTTCGGGGAGGTCTGACCGGGCTTCGGAGCGGCGCTTCGATCGGACCCGGCAGGGACCCTAGGCGCCGGCGGCCTTGGCCGCGCGGCGGCGGATCGGAGTGACCGCGGCCGGCGGCCTCAACGCCTCGATCTCCTCCTCCTCCAGCTCCTCGATGCCGGCGAGCTCGTCGCGGGCGCGGCGGGAGGCGATCAGCAATTCGTCGAGCTTGGCGTGGAGGGCGAGGTCGCGGCGGTGCGCCTCCTTCTCTCGCTCGCGCTGGCGATTGAGGACCATCTGGGTGAGGGTGATGGCGAGGATGGAGAGGCCGGCGGTCAGCCAGTCGACCCGCCAGGCGAGGACGAACCAGGCCGCGCAGACGAGGACCAGCCCGGCCTGGGCGAACGGATGGGCGGAGATGTCGGCGACCTTCTCGGAAAGCCAGCAGCCGAGCGCCTCGAGGCGGCTTTGCTCTTGGGACATACGCATACACTCCCCTGTGGGGGCAAAATCGATTAACGTGAGTTAGCAATCCAGGTTCCCTGGGCCACGGCAAGCCGGGGCGCGGGCGGGACGGCGCGAGCCGGTTGCGAAGCCGTCCAAACCTAACGCACAGGGGGCGAACCGCCGCGGCGGGGGGCGCCGCGGCGGCTCAACCTAGCATTTCTTGCAGTCGCCGTGGGCGTGGCCGCTGCTGCCGTTGTTGCTGCCCGAGCTGGCGTTGCTGCCGGAGCTGGTCGTCGAGCTCGCGCTCGTCGTCGAGCTCGCGCTGGTAGAACTGGCGCTGGTAGAACTGGCGCTGGTCGAGCTGGCGCTGGTCGCGCTGGTCGAGCTGGTCCCGCCGGCCGAAGTGGCCGAGGTCGACGAGCTTGCGCTGGTCGTGGTGCCGGCCGACGAGGTCGAGCTGGTCGTGGTGCCGGCCGACGAGGTCGTGCTCGTCGTGGTGCCGGCGGACGAGGTCGTGCTCGTCGTCGTGCCGCCGCTCGTCGTCGAGCCGGACGTCGTGGTCGACGTGTAGGTGGTGGAATTGGCGTAAGCGACCTGGGTGAAGACCCGGCGGGTGTCGTGAAGGGTCACCGGCGGCGGCGAGAAGAAGATGAACTCGAGCGGCACCGAATAGGTCATTTTGAGCTCGACATAGGCGTTGCCGCTGGCGTCGGTGCCGTGGACGATGGTGGGCGTGGCGCGGGCGCGGGCGCCGGTCCGAATCAGCCGGTTGTTGACCGCGGCGAGGATGGTGGCGTCGTCGGGGGTCGGATAGACGGAGGCGACCCGAGCGCCGGCGGCGATGGCGCTCTTCATGTCGGCATTGGCGAAGAACATCCGGCCGACCTGGCTGATGCCGATGATGAACGAGATGAAGACGGGGGCGACGAGCGCGAACTCGACGGCGCCGATCCCCTTCTGGTCGCGACGGAGCATGGATTTGAGCATCATTGCGTCCTCAGTGCGCCGCTGGCGGTCATCCGGATGGTCGAGAAATAGAAATCGCCCTGGAAATTCTTGGTGATGTGCACGCGCAGGTAGCGGGCGGTGTCGGCCGTGCCGGTGCAGGCGCCGGTCACGCTGGCCTGCTCGACGCCGTCGCATTCGAGCCAGCGGGTCAGGGTCACCTGGCTCTGGGGCACGCCGGCGGCGGACGCGGCCTCGGTCTTGACGAAGCTGTAGTCGAGGTCGGTCGAGGTCGCGCCGGCGATGGCGGGGCGGGCCTGGACCAGCTCGAGGCTTCGGTTGACCGCCTGCTGCAGCGCGAACCGCTCGGCGAGGCCGCGGCTGAGGTCGATCACGCCCATGGCGAGCATCGCCAGGAACGGCGCCACGAAGCCGAACTCGATCAGGCTGGTGCCGCGCTCGTCGCGGCCGAGGGAGGGAAGGCGAAGCCTCATCCGACCAGCCTCACCACGGTCTGCTGGAAGGCCTGGGAGCCGCCGCCCGACGGGCAGGTGTTGGTGATGCCGGCGCTGCCGCGGAACTTGAGGATCTGGCCGACCATCTGCAGGCACTGGACGTTCATGCTGGCATGGCCGGCATAGGTGATGTCCGAGCTCGGGAAATAGAGGGCGCCGGTCAGCTTCGAGCTGGCGCCGCCGTTGATCTTCATCTCGAGGTTGGAAGCTCGGCGATCGCGGTAGAAGAGAACGCCCTTATAGGTTCCGCTCGACGGCGCGCTGAGGTTGAGGTTGGCCTGCGAGTTGATCTTGAGATCGCCGGCGGCGCCCCCCGCGCCGGTCATGATGAACGTGACGTTGGTGGCGTTGACGTCACCCTTGAAGTCGATGTCGCCGCCATAGATCATGATCGTCTTGCCGGCGGGGATGGTGAGGGTCGCGCTCGGACTGACATCCGCGTTCAGGAAGCATTGGGTCTGAGCGGCGGTGAAGACGGTCGATTCGTTG
>JAXDPG010000273.1:0-4475 GCA_034668485.1 Sphingomonadales bacterium | reverse complement strand
TCGGCGATTATCTCAATGGCACCGGCGGGCCGCTCCCTCCCGGTACGCCCCACGATATCGGCGAGACGACTCTGACGGAGGCGTTCCCGATCGAATGCGCCCGCCGGCACGGCTATGACGGTTGGATCGGGATCGTCAATTCCGGCTTCACCAAAGGGCGGCCGCCGCGGCCTTGACCGGGCATTCGGTGCCAGCCACGTGCCAGGCACTAGCAAACCCTCACGCCGCCCGCCTCTTGTCATACCCGTCCGTCGCCAGCATCACCGTCTTCGGCACCGGCTGCTCGCCCCTGAGATAATAAGCGACAATTCGGCGGGAGAGGCCGGGGGCTTCGGCGGCGGGTCGAGGGTGAGGCCGTGGCGCTCCATCCAGGCGCGGAAGGAAATTGGTATTTGACACCATTTTTCCGGATCTGGTGCGAGGCTATTCAGCCGGATGGTGCGCGGCCGGGTGGCGAGCCTGGGCCTTATGGGTCTGCCTCCGAACGGAGCGCGCATAAAGGAACGCTGCGGCAGTGACGAGGAGGCCGCCGATCGCCGGGGCCGAGTTCCTCAGTATCTCATCCAGCGGCATCGTCAGGCTCCAATGAGCTCAGGAGATACAGGGCCCACCAGATCATCATAGCGACGACGACGAGCCACTGGAAGACGAAGAGGTCGAAACTGACCAGGAACCAGCGGCCGAACGCCCCGGCGAGCAAAGCCGATCCGAGGTTGGCGACGATGGTCGAGGCCGACTTGTACTTCTCGTTCGCCCTGAGGATCGCCGCGTCCATAAGTCACCGATTAGCGCAAGTCACAACAGCACACCAGTCGATTTACAGGAATCTTGGACTTCGGTGCAGCTACGTGGATAAAGCCTAGCGGGTCGAGGAGGGCGGGGCCGGCTTCGCCAGCACCTTGGGCTCGCAATACGGCCGGCGCCTCACCGCGATGCCCGCCGGCACGAGCTCCTCGACGACCACGCCGCCGGCTCGGGCGCAACGCTCGGGCGCAAGGTCGTAGTGGACAATCCGGCGCGTATACTGGGGGCAGACGTCGCCGCAGGGATGGTCGGCGACGACGACCGCGCCGTTGTGGCGGCCGAGAATGACGTGCCTGAACATCATCGCGCGGTGGTCGAACGGGGCGGCGGCGTAGCGCAGGAGGTCGCGATCGGTGAGGCGGCGGAGCTGCGGCGCGGGCTTCGCGGCGGCGGCGGGCGACGCGGGCGCGGCGAGGGCGAGCGGCAAAGCGAGGGCGACGAGGCGCCAGGGGCTGGTCATGGCTGGGCTCCTTCCAGGATCGGGCGGAGAGGCTGGGCCGGCCTGGCTGAACCCGGGATGGCCGTGCCGGCACGCCGAGCGGCTCATTCCCGGGGATTTCCGCAACTATTTGGATCCTGCCGTGTTGGGCGAGAACGGCGGAAGGAGGCGGCCCTTAGCGGCGGCCGCGAGCGGCCGTCCCAACCCGGCCCAAAAAAAGCGCAACACCCTGATTTCAGCGGCTTGATCCCGCCTCCCGGCCCGCTACAAGGAGCCGTCCGGGGGCGGGCGTCAGCGGTGGTTTGGGGGACTGCCGATGTCGCGTAAATTTGCTCATCCTGATCGTCGAATGCTGCTCGCCGGCCTCGGGGCCGGCGCCGTCGGAGTTGCGGCGGCGGCCGCGCCCGTACTCAGCCTGCGCCTCGCCGGCGGCCCGTCCGCAAGTGTCGGGTCCTGGTGGGATCGAACCTTCCTCTCGCTGCCGACCGCCGGACTCGGCGAATGGACCGCCCTCGTCGGCCAGACCTTCACCCTCGAGACGGCGAAAGGCACCCACCTGCTCCGAATCGCGGCGGTCGCCGCCTTCCCCAAGTCCGGAACGCGGCCGTCTTCGCTCGGCCGCTCCCAGGCCTTTTCGGTGACCTTCGAGACGGCGGCGGGGCCGGCCTTGCCCGCTACCGACAACCTCTACCAGCTGGGGAGCAGCGCCTATCCGCCACTGCCGATCTACATGGGGGCGCCGGTCACGGCGGGGCAAAAGTCCCGGCTGATCGCGATTTTCAACTAGCGGGCGCGCACGCTCGGCGACGGTGACTCGACCGGCGAGGAGGGCAGTCGAGTGACAGTCACCTGACTTTCCTGGCAGTCGAGTGACAGTCACCGGACTTTCCTGGGGTGACAGTCATCTGACTTTCCCGAGTGACAGTCACTAAGGGGCAGTCGAGTGACAGTCACCTGACTTTCCCGCATGGCCATCCGCCCCCTGGGCTGCGCCCCGTCGAGCCGAAGCTCGAGCGGGGGCAGGATGGTGGGGGAGGGGAGGGTCGCCTGGATCAAGGTGACGGCGCGACGCAATTCGGCGACTGCATAATTATGCGCCGACGGCCGGCGGGCCGCGGCGGTCTCGAGGCCGGCCGCGCCGCTCGCGGCTGCGCGACCGCAAAGTCTTGCAGCCGGGCCGGCGGGCGCCGGCACGGCCCGATCGTCGACTTTCAACCGGATTCGTCGCGATCCGTCGCGATCCGTGGCCATTCGAAGCGATTCCTCGGCATTCGAAGCGATTATCGCCGAACTGTTGCACGATGCACCGCGCGGGCGCCCCGGGGGCGCGGCTTAGGGGCGGACCCGCCGCGGCGTGCCCGCCCCTGCCGGACGACGCGTAGCCTAGGCCGTGGCGTCCAACCTCGGAGGCTGATCCATGATAGAACGTTCGCCCTCGAAGATGGTTCAATCGCGGCGCGGGGCGACGCTCGCGGCCCCTCCCGCCCGGCGCGGGCTCGGGTCGGGAGGGCGGCGCGGCTCATTTTGTGCCCCCGTCCGCCCCCGGGCGCCGGCAAAGCCGCTAGCGCGGCCCGCGATGACGGACCTCGCCCTCGAATATGCGGCGCGGGCGGCGACCTACCGCCGGCTCGCCGACGCGCTCAAGAATGCGGAGGACCGCGCCGCCTTGCTCGCCATCGCCGAGGAGTATGAGCGCGAGGCGGCGCGGCGGCGGCGCGGGCGGTGAACGGGCGCTGGCCGTCGAGTGACAGTCACTCGACCGCCGGTGACTGTCACCGGGCTGTCGCTAGGCGGCGATGAGGACTCCGTCGCGGAGCGCCTCGTTGGCGAAGCGGGCGATCGCCTCCAATTGGCGGCGGACGAAATCGAGCGTCGCCGGATCCTGCTGGCGCTCCCTCGGGAAGCTGATCTCGCCTTCCCCGGAGCGGGTAAGGAAGCCCTCCTCGACGAGGGCGTTGACCCGGCGCCGGGTGGTCTCGCGGTTGAGGCCGGTGGCGGCGGCGATCGAGGCGATGTTGCATTCGGCCGCGAAGCCCGGCGGCAGCGGCGCGGCGAGGCTGCGCAGATCGCCGGGCAGCTCGGTCCGGGTCAGCCGCTCGCCGCAGATGGCGACGACGGCGAGCAGGATCATCGCCGAATCGTTGTCGCCGACCCCGGCGCGCCAATTCTCCATGCAACGCGAGGTCAGCAAGGCGAGTCGGATCGCGGTCAGCCGGCTGTTCGCCTGCGAAGCGTCGGAATCGATGGTGAGTTGCATGGACGATGGGCAGATGGCGCGGCGGGCGCCCTCAATCAATGCCGGACGCACAAATTGAGCCCCTCGGCGGAGGCACCGGCGGCGGCGGCTTCGAGCGAATCGGCGCGGGCGCCGCCGATCGGGCCCGGCGCGGTCCAGCTGCAGCGCGGGCAATCCTCGTCTCTGCGCAGCGGGGCGTGGACGCCCCAGGGGCGGTCGGTCGAGCAGATCAGCATGACAGGATGTATAATTATGCAGCTCTGTGCATACAATGAACAAATCGTTCGGAGCCGTTGAAGCGCGGGGCCCGACTGCCTAGGAGCGGCTCGAAGGATCAGGAGGCCCGACATGAAGCTCGACAACAACATCGCCGCGGTCGTCACCGGCGCCGCCTCCGGCCTGGGCGAGGCGACGGCGCGGGCGCTCGCGGGGCGGGGCGTCAACGTCGCCGTCTTCGACCGCGATTCCGACAGGGGCGAGCGGGTCGCGGCGGAGATAGGGGGCCTCTTCGCCGAGGTCGACGTGACCTCGGACGAGGCGGTCGCGGCCGGCTTCGCCAAAGCGCGCGCGGCGCACGGCCAGGAGCGGATCTGCGTCAATTGCGCCGGAGTCGCCAACGCCGCCAAGACGGTCGGGCGCGACAAGGCGACGGGCGAGGCGAGGCCCTATCCGATCGCCCAGTTCGAGCTGGTCATCCGGATCAACCTGATCGGCACCTTCCGGGTGCTCGCCCAGTCGGCGCTCGGGATGGTCGGCCTCGAGCCGCTCGAGGACGGCGAGAAGGGCCTCATCGTCAACACCGCCTCGGTGGCGGCGCAGGACGGCCAGATCGGCCAGGCCGCCTATTCGGCGTCGAAGGCCGGCGTGCTTGGAATGGCGCTGCCGATCGCCCGCGACCTGATGAACGAGGGCATCAGGGTCAACACCATCCTGCCCGGCGTGTTCGAGACCCCGATGGTGGCGATGATGCCGCAGAACGTGAAGGACGCGCTTGCG
>JAXDPG010000272.1:0-6150 GCA_034668485.1 Sphingomonadales bacterium | reverse complement strand
GCAGCATCTGAGCGCCCATATTCTCGAACTTGTCCTTGAGCTCGATCTCCTTGGCGACGGTGACTCCGTCCTTGGTGATGCGAGGCGCGCCGAAGCTCTTGTCGAGGACGACGTTGCGGCCCTTGGGACCGAGGGTGACCTTCACCGCATCGGCGAGGATGTCGACGCCGCGGAGGATCCGCTCCCGGGCGTCACGCGAAAAGCGAACGTCTTTCGCTGCCATGTCTTCTATTCCTTCTCGTTCGCCCGCGATTGCGGGCCTAAAGTCCGTAAAGTCCGTGTCCTACGCGCGGGCGCGCGCGGGAGCGCTGGTCAGCCGACGATCCCGAGGATGTCGCTTTCCTTCATGATCAGCAGGTCCTCGCCGTCGAGGCGGACCTCGGTGCCGGACCATTTGCCGAACAGGATCTTGTCGCCGGCCTTGACGTCGAGCGGAGTGATCGTGCCGTCCTCGCCGCGCGTGCCGGTGCCGGCGGCGACGACCTCGCCCTCCTGCGGCTTTTCCTTGGCGGTGTCGGGAATGATGATGCCGCCGGCCGTCTTCTCCTCGGCCTCGACGCGGCGGACGAGCACCCGGTCATGGAGCGGTCGAAATTTCATGCGCGTCACCTCTTCTTCTGTGTAGCGGCGGCCGGCCCCCCGAAGGCGCCGCGCCGACATGTTAAAACTGTTAGCACTCGTACCCGACGAGTGCCAGCAAGGCTGATCTAGGGTTTGTTCATCGCAGGTCAAGCCTTCCGGCGCGCGATTTTCGCTGCCGGCGCCGCCACGCAATTTACAGGGCGCGGGGGCTGGTCTAGCCGGTGGGGAGGAATGCTGTTCCCGGCGAAGGCCGGGGAACAAGGAATACCGGGAGTGACGGAATGAGGTTCGCCGGCAAGGTCTGGAAGCTGCTCGTCGGCATCAAGGACGGGCTCGTCCTCCTGTTCATGCTCCTCTTCTTCGCCCTGCTATACGCAGCCATGACGACTCGGCCGACGCTCGGCGCCGGCGACAGGGGCGCGCTTCTGCTCGATCTCGACGGGCCGATCGTCGAGCAGCCGGCCCAGGCCACGGCGAGCGAGCTGTTCAGCGGCCGCGGCCCCCGCGAATATCGCCTGCGCGACGTCGTCCACGCGCTCGAGACGGCCGCGACCGACGACCGGGTCAAGGCGGTGGCGCTCAATCTCGAAATCTTCTCGGGCGGCGGCCAGGCGACTCTCGCCACCGCCGGCGAGGCGCTTGATCGCGTCCGCAAGGCCGGCAAGCCGGTGCTCGCCTTCGCCACCGCCTATGACGACGACAGCTACCAGCTCGCCGCCCATGCCAGCGAGCTGTGGATCGACCCGATGGGCGGCGTGCTCGTCACCGGGCCGGGGGGATCCAGCCTCTACATGAAGGGGCTGCTCGACAAGCTCGGAGTCACCGCCAACGTCTACAAGGCGGGGACCTACAAGGCGGCCACCGAGCCGCTGACCCGCAACGACATGTCGCCCGAGGCGCGCCAGGCGCTGACCGCCGTCTACGGCTCGATGTGGGAGAGCTGGCAGCAGGAAGTCCGCCAGGCGCGCCCCAAGGCCCAGCTCGCCCCCTATGTCGCCGACATGCCGGGACGCATCGCCGCGGCCGGGGGCGACATGGCGCGGGCGGCGCTCCAGTCCGGCCTGGTCGACCGGATCGGCGGCCGCGAGGCGTTCGACCGCCGGGTCGCGGAGATCGCCGGGACGCGCTACGCCGCCGTGCCGGGCAGCTTCCGGCGAATCGACTACAAATCGTGGGTGGAAGCCAATCCGGCGAGCGACGAGGGCGGCGAGATCGGCATCCTCACCGTCGCCGGCGACATCGTCGACGGCGAGGCCAATCTAGGCACGGCCGGAGCCGAGACGATCGTCCGAGCGCTCGACAAGGGCCTCAAGGACCGCGACCTCAAGGCGCTGGTGCTTCGAGTCGATTCGCCGGGCGGTTCCGCGCTCGCTTCCGAGCGGATCCGCCAGGCGGTGCTCGCCGCCAAGGCCAAGGGCCTTCCGGTCGTGGTGTCGATGGGCAGCCTCGCCGCGTCGGGCGGCTATTGGGTTTCGACCGCCGGCGACAAGATCTACGCCGAGCCCTCGACGATCACCGGCTCGATCGGCGTGTTCGGAATCCTGCCCAGCTTCGAGGGGGCGCTCGCCAAGCTCGGCCTCGGCGCCGATGGGGTCAAGACGACGCCCCTGTCCGGCGAGCCCGATCTGCTGCGCGGCCCCTCCCCCGAGGCCGACCGGCTGCTGCAGATGGGCGTCGACGGCACCTACCGGCGCTTCCTCACCCTGGTCTCGGCGGCGCGCAAGATGCCGGTCGCCGACGTCGACAAGATCGCCCAGGGCCGGATCTGGGACGGCGGCACCGCCCGCCAGCTCAGGCTCGTCGACGCGTTCGGAGGCCTCGACGATGCCGTCCGCGAAGCGGCGCGGCTGGCCAAGCTCGACCCCGGCGAAGCCAAGGCGGTGTGGCTCGAGAAGGAACCCGACTTCAGCGACCGCCTGCTGATGGCGCTGGCCGGCGACGGCCGCGGCGACGAGGAAGCGTCGCCCGACGCGTTCAGCCGCCTCGCGGCCCGGCCGCGCCTCGCTTTGCTGACCGCGATCGGCGAGGCGGAGAGGCTCGTGTCCGGCGCCGCCATCCAGGCGCGCTGCCTGGAATGCGCGGCTCAGGCTGAGGCGCGGCCGCGGATCGCGCCGGGCGGGGTTTCCGGCTGGCTCGCCCACTTGCTTGGCGCATGAAGCTGCGGGCCGCGACGTCCGCAGACGCCGCGGCCATTGCCGACATCTACGCGCCGTTCGTGACGGCAAGCACCGTCTCGTTCGAGACGGAGGCGCCCGACGCCGCGGCGATGCGGGCGCGGATCGAGGCCGCCGGCGACCTCTATCCCTGGCTGGTCGGGGAAGCGGCCGACGGGACCATCCTCGGCTACGCTTATGCCGCCGCCTTCCGGACCCGGCCGGCCTACCGCTTCGCGGTCGAGACGACCATCTACCTGCGCCCCGAAGCCTGCGGCGCCGGCTTCGGCGAGCTCCTCTATCGGGGGCTGCTCGCGACGCTGGCGGTGCAGGGCTTCACCCAGGCCATCGCCGCGATCACCCTGCCCAACCCGGCCAGCATCCGGCTTCACGAGCGGCTCGGCTTCGTCGCGGCGGGAACCTACCGGCAGGTCGGCTGGAAGCTCGAGGCCTGGCACGACGTCGGCCTGTGGCAGCGCTCGCTCGCCGCGCCGGCGACGCCGCCCGCCGAGCCGAGCCCGCCGCCTGCCCCGTCATTGCGAGGAGCTTAGCGACGAAGCAATCTACGCGCCCGCGCCGCCGCGGACTGGATCGCTTCGCTTCGCTCGCAATGACGGGATCAGTCGGCCCGGCTGTAGCGGACGATGCGGCTGCCGGTGGGGTCGGCGCCGGTCGTGCTGACCGCCTCGTAAGCGTCGGCACCGACCTTGCTCCACCTGGTCGAAATGGTCGTCTTGCGCCCGTCGGGAGCGGTATAGACCTGGTCGCCGAAATCGAGGCCGCCGGGCTCTGCCGTCATCGCCCCTCGGCTAACCCCGCCCTCCGAATTCCAATAGGTATATTCGACCTGCTTCGTCTCGGCGTTCCAGCTGTAGAGCGTCTCGCCGCTATAAGGCGCGCCGGGGCCCTTCACCTCGTGCCGGTCGCGGACGTGGCGCCCGCCATAGACGCTCTCGAAGCAATGCCTGTCGACCGCACCGTCCTTGAACCGGCCGCTCCAGCAATGGCCGACGAGGAAGCGCAGCGGCTCAAGCTCCGCCCGCAGCGGCGCGTCGGGGACGCTCGCCTTCGTCGCCGCGAACGATGGCGCCGCGAGCGCCATCAGCATCAGCGCGATCATCTTCGTCATGCCGCTTCCCCCTGCTTCACCATCAACGTTTGGAAATAGGCGCGCAGCTGTGCCACGGAGCGGTCGAAATGGCGGACGTCGCGGTGGGTCCGGGCCTGCATGACGCCGCCCTCCATCACGGTCAGCGCGAGCTCGGCCAGGGCCCGCAGGTCGGCCCCGTCCGGAAAGCGGTCCCGCGCCTCCTCAAGGCAGGAAGCGACCGCGTCGACCCAGGCTTCGAAATTCTCGGCCAAAAGCCGCCGCACCGCCGGATCGGCCTCGTGCAGCTCGAGCGCGAGACTGCCGATCGGGCAGCCATATTCGCATTCGGTCTCGACGATCAGCGACCGGTATCTGGCCAGCAAGGCGAACACCTTCTCGACCGGGTCGGCGACCCCGGCCCAGGCCGGCTCGAGCAGCATCTCCCCGATGCCGTCGCGATAGGCTTCGAGCACCGCGATGAGCAGGTCCTGCTTGCCCGGGAAGAAATGGTAGAGGCTGCCGCTATTGACCTGGCTGCGGCTCAATATGTCGGCGATCGAGGTCGAGCCGTAGCCCTTCGCCCAGAACAGCTCCCTTGCCGCTTCGATGATCCGCCCGCGTGTGTCCTTGCCGCCCATGCGCTGCTTCTTGATTGAACGTTCAATCAAGTCAAGCGTCGATGTCGATAGGCAGGAAGCTTCCAGCCGAAATGGATGGCGCCGGCGCGGAGCGCGAAACCCGCCACTGCCGCCGCGACGCCCGCCAGCACGATGGGAATGCCGGCCAGCAGGAGGCCGACCATCAACCCGGCCGACAAAGCGGCGGCGGTCACGTACAGCTCGGGCCGCATCAGGATCGAAGGCTCGCCCGCCAGCACGTCGCGAACGATTCCGCCGAAGCAGGCGGTGAGGACGCCCATCGCCATGGCCGGCAGTGGTGCCAGGCCGAAGGCTAGGCCCTTGGCGGCGCCGTAGGTGGCGTAGGCGGCGAGGCCGGCGGCGTCGAGCCAGTCAAGCGCCCGGCCCTTCCACAAGGCCCCGGGCGAAAGCCAGACCGCCAGAGCGGCGACGAAGCAGATCAGCAAGGTCCCATTCTCGTGCACCCAGAAGACCGGCGCGCCGATCAGCAGGTCGCGCGCGGTGCCGCCGCCGACGCCGGTCACGACGGCGAAGAAGGCGAGAGTGACCAGGGTCTGCTTCCTGGCCGCGGCGAGCAAAGCGCCGGAGGTGGCAAAGACGGCGACCGCGGCCCAGTCGAGATAGGGGAGCACCGACCCCAGCATTGCGGCCGGGCCGCTCATCGGCGAGCCTTCAGCGCCAGCAACTCTAGGGGAACCGCTCGACGCATTTGTCGAGGACCGCCATCGGCGAGCCGAGCTGCGCGGCCGCCGCCAGCGCCCGCTTGCGCTCGCGCCCCTGGGCTTCGAGCTTGGCGCCGGCGCGCGCTCGCAATCCCGGAGCGAGAGCGTCGTTCAAGCTCGAGCGCATGCGCCGATAGGCCGCCAGCTCGTTGCCGTAATGGACCTCAGAGCCCTCGAGCGCGAGGCTGGTGAACTCCGCCAGCTCCTCGCAAGCGAGCTGGGCGTCCAATCGCCCCTCCGGCAGCGACACCTCGGTCTTCTCGGCGGCCGGGAAGGCGGCGGCGCAGGCGGGCGCGAGATCGCGCCACTTGCCGCTGGTAATGCCCTCCTGCAGCTCGCCCATCCGCTTATTGACCCGGTTCGCCGTATCCGCCTTGAACTCGCCGCCTTCCGACGCCGCGAGCAACGCATAATGGAAGATCTTGCCCTGTGCGGCGAGCGGCAGCGGCGCCTTGACGTCGGGCACGGAGGTCCGCGCCGTCGCCGCCGCCACCACGCCGCAAGTGGCGGCCCGGTCGACCGGATCGGCGGGGAGATCGAGCGACTTGGCGCCGCAGCCGGCGAGTAGGAGCAACGCGGTACCCGCGAGTCCGGCGAGAGGCTTCAACGTTCCGCTCCCTGTTCGTTACGGCTCAACAACGGAGAAGGGGCCGCCGCGTTCCCGCGTCAAGCCTAGATGTGGATCGGCAGGCCCGTCACCGCCATCGCCGCTTCCTTGACCGCTTCCGAATGGGTCGGATGGGCGTGGCAGGTATAGGCGATGTCCTCGCTGGTGGCGCCGAACTCCATCGCCTGCGCCGCCTGGGCGATCATCGTCCCCGCCACCGAGGCGATGATGTGGACCCCGAGCACCCGGTCGGTGCGGGCGTCGGCGATCACCTTGACGAAGCCGTCGGTCTCCCGGTTGGTCTTGGCGCGGCTGTTGGCCAGCATCGGGAACTTGCCGGTCTTCACCTCGACCCCCG
>JAXDPG010000271.1:0-3138 GCA_034668485.1 Sphingomonadales bacterium | reverse complement strand
CTTTCGCCGGAATGACGGCCAGTCTTACCCCTCCCCTCAGTCGCCGAGCCGCGCGACCGACAGGAACTGCTCAGGCGCCACCCGGATCGCCGCGCCGGTCGGGCAGGCGCGCACGCAGGCCGGGCCGCCGCTTATGCCCGCGCACATGTCGCACTTGATCGCCTTTTTCGGAGTCTCCGGATCGACGCGCTTCTCGGTCCATTTCTTCGGCGGCTCGCCGGGCCCCGGGCCGAAGCCGAACATCAGCCAGGAGAGCAATGGCGGCTTCTTCGGCGGCACCTTCTCCATCCGGATCACGCCGTAGGGGCAGTTCCTCTGGCAATTGCCGCAGCCGATGCAGGTCTCGTCGATATAGACCTCGCCGTCCGGGCCGCGGTGGATGGCGTTGGGCGGGCAGTCGGCCATGCAGTGCGGATGCTCGCAATGCCGGCACGACGTCGGCACGTGGAGATGGGCGTAGGTCTTGCCCGCCTCGCGGTTGAGCCTCGACAGGCCTTCGTGGCTGTCGGCGCAGGCGCGCTCGCAATTGTCGCAGCCGACGCAGAGGTTCTCGTCGATCAGGAGCACGTCGGTGGCCTCGCCGATGCCGTTCTCGACGAGGAAGCTGGCGACCGAGGAATAGAGGTCGACGGCTCCGCCGAAACTGTCCTTGCGGGCCTCGATGAACTCGTTGAGCTGGTGGCGGGCGGCCATGTCGCGCCGGGCGCGGGCGAGCAATTCGGGCTTGCGGTCGAGCAGCCGGCGGAACGCCTCGCCGTCGATCCTGATCACCTCGGACTTGATCGCGGCCCGGACGGTGGCGCTGCGCCGCCCCCCCTCCAGCAAGGCCATCTCGCCGACATAGGAGCCGGCCGGCAGATAGGAGAGGAAGATGGGCTTGCCGCCGATCGCCTTCTCGACCACCATCGAGCCCTGGCGGATGACGAAGATGTCGCGCCCCTCGTCGCCCTCGACGATGATCGCCTCGCCGGCGCGGACCTCCTTCACCTCCGCCGTCTCGATCACTTCGACGAGGTCGGCCGGAGTGAGGCCCGAGCCGAACATCTGCAGGAGCTGGCGCTCGATCGAGATCCGGGTGACGGCGCGCCGCGCCGCCGGCACCGCCGCCATCAGCTTGAGCGCGGCCATGCGCGACACCTCGACGAGGATCGAATCCTCGGCGGCGCGGACGGTGGCGCCGCGGCGGCGGCCCGAGATGAGGCCGACCTCGCCGAAGATCGAGCCGGCGGCGATCGGCACCGTCACCGAGGGGTCGGCGGCGTTCACTTCGACCAGCACCGAGCCCGAGGCGATGGCGAACAGCGACGATCCGGTATCGCCGCGCTCGAAGACGATCGTTCCGGCGGGATGGAAGAGCGCCTCGCTGTCGAGCATGAACTCGCGCATCTGCAGCGGCGACAGCTCGCTGAGGATCGAGACGTTGGTGCGCAGGAACTCGAGCCATTCATCGACGCTGCGTGGCCCGGGCAGCCCCTCGAACTTCGCCTCCAGGATCGGCTCGTCGGCGGGCTTCAGGGCGCGGTTGCCGTTGATATATTCGACGACGTCATAACCCTGGTTCATGCAATGCTTGATCAGCGGATAGCCGGCGAGCGCTCCGACGACGTAGAGGCCGGGCTTGGTCGTCTCGAAGCTGGGGCTGAGCGTGGGATAGGCTTCGCGGTCGGCGCTGGTGAACTCGATCCCGCAGCTTTCGATGAAGGCGCGCGGCGCCGCCGAGCCCATGCGCGCGACGATCCGGTCGCAGCGGATGCGCTGCGGCCCGTCCCTCGTCTCGAGCGCCAGCCAGCCGGGCTCGACCCTGGCCGGACTCGTCTCCGTCATGATTCCGATCCGGCCGGCGGTGCCGGCCTCGGTCAGAAGCTTGACGTTGGCGCCCTTGGCGCGGGCGAAGTCGGCGCCGCGGTTGAGGATGGTGACGACATTGCCCTGCTCGGCATCGGCGGCGAGGCCGAGCGCGTTCTCGATGCCGGCGTCGCCGGAGCCGATCACGGTGATATGCTCGTCGACATAGGCGCCGGGATCGTCGAGCTGGTACTGGATGTGGGGCAGATCGGCGCCTTCGCAGCGCAGCTTGTTGGGATTGCCCTGGGTGCCGATGGCGAGGATGACGTTCTCGGCCCGGACGCTCTCGCCCGAGCTCATCGTCAGCAGGAAATCGCCCTTCGCTCCCGCGATCGACTTCACCTCCGCCCCGAGCATGACGTTGATCCGGCGCTCTTCGGCCAGCTGGTCCCAGGCGCCGAGCACGGCCTCGCGCTTGCCGGCCTCGAAGTCCATGTCCGAGCGCAGCACGAGCTGGCTCG
Source organism: Sphingomonadales bacterium (assembly GCA_034668485.1). Classification (GTDB taxonomy): domain Bacteria; phylum Pseudomonadota; class Alphaproteobacteria; order Sphingomonadales; family Sphingomonadaceae; genus Allosphingosinicella. The sequence continues at coordinate 832 of JAXDPG010000271.1, read as the reverse complement.
GAGTCGCCATGACGTGCTTGCCCTTCTGATATTTGTAGATGGTGTCGGAGAGATGGTCCGCTTTCTCGAGGAGGACGTGGCTGAGGCCGAGCCGGGCCGCCCTCGCGGCGGCGCTGAGGCCGGCGGGGCCGGAACCGACGATCGCGATTCGGAAGGAAACCGACACGCCTTTTCCACCCCTCGACCCCGCCGTCGCACGGCAGGCCCTTGACGTTGACCAAATTGCCGCAAGGATAGCAAGTCCATGACCAGCGCCTCCCGCCGTCCCTCGGCCGCCACGATCATCCTCATCGCCGCGGCCATGATCGCTTTGGCTTCGGCGGCCGTGGCGATCTCGAGGTCGATCGGCACAAGCGGGGATTCCGACAGCCCCGCGGCCAAAGACTGGCGCGTCGTCGGCTGGGCCTATGCCGAGGCGGGCAATGCCGGCGAGGCCGCTTCGGCCTATCGCAAAGCGGCCGCGATCGAGCCCGGCAACGCCGAGAACTGGTCGTCGCTCGGCGAGGCGCTGCAATCGGCCAGCCGAAGCGTCGTCCCCGAAGCGGCAGCCGCTTTCCGCAAGGCGATCGACCTCGACGCGAGCGATCCGCGCGCGCGCTACTTCCTCGCGGTCCAGAAGGATCTCGGCGGGAACGGCAAAGGCGCGGTCGAGGATTGGCTGGCCCTGCTCCGGGACACTCCGCCCGGTGCGCCCTGGGAAGCCGATTTGCGGCGGACGATCGAGCAGGCCGCCGCCAGGAACCGGATCGACCTGGCCGGACGGATGCCGCCCCCGGGCGGCACCGGGACCGCGACGGCGGGGATACCGGGACCGTCGCCGGAGCAGCTCGCC
>JAXDPG010000270.1:0-5591 GCA_034668485.1 Sphingomonadales bacterium | reverse complement strand
ACCCATCACCGGCTGGAGCTTCCGGAGATCCTCGAGCGTCGTCTGCGGCCGGTTGCCCTCGTCCCTGGCCAGGGTCACCTCCTGCATCGAGGTCTCGCCCGTCTCCTTGTTCTTGACCATCATCTTCGCGGTGACGGGGACGATCTCGTCGTCGAACTTCCCTTCCGCCTGGCCCCTGGCGGTGCGCTGCTGGGAGCGCAAGGCATAGGCATCCTGGCGCTCGCGGCTGACGGTGTAGCGCTTGCCGACCACCTCGGCGGTCTGGATCATCGGCATGTAGACGCCGTTGTGCATCGAAAGCAGCTCCGGGTCGGGGCCGACCCGCATCTCGGCGGTCTGCACCATCGAGATGCTCTCGACGCCGCCCGCCACCATCACGTCCATCCGGTCGACGATGATCTGCTTGGCGGCCGTGGCGATCGACATCAGGCCGGACGAGCATTGCCGGTCGATCGACATTCCGGAGACGGTGACGGGGAGGCCGGAGCGCAGCGCCGAGGTGCGGCCGATCGTCGTCTGCACGCCCTGCTGGAGCGCGGCGCCCATGATGACGTCGTCGACCTCGGCGGGATCGATCTTCGCCCGCTCGACCGCGGCCCTGATGGCGTGACTGGCGAGCGTCGGCGACGGAGTCGCGTTGAAGGCGCCGCGATAGGCCTTGCCGATCGGCGTGCGGGCGGTGGAGACGATGACGGCTTCGCGGGTGGCCATGGGTGGTTCCTTTCTACTTCATCCTCCCCATCGAACGATGGGGAGGGGGACCCCGCGAAGCGGGGTGGAGGGGTAGATGGCGGAGGCGCGGTCGACTACCCCTCCACCACCCTTCGGGTGGTCCCCCTCCCCACCGCTTCACGGCGGGGAGGATTTTCTTCATACAAATATAAGCCCGATCCAGTCGGCGACCAAAGCGGGCTTCTCCTCGCCCTCGATATCGACCGTGACATTATGGACGAACTGCCATTGGCCCGGCTTCTTCTCCTCGAAGCGGACGAGGGTGAAGCGGCCGCGGATCCGCTTGCCCGAGCGCACCGGGGCCATGAAACGGACTTTTTCGAAACCGTAATTGACACCCATCTTCACCCCGTCGGGGCGGAGCATCGCGTCGGCGGCCATTCGGCTGAGCAACGACAGGGTCAGGAAGCCGTGGGCGACGGTGCCGCCGAAAGGAGTCTTCGCCGCCGCTTCCGGGTCGACATGGATGAATTGCGGATCCTCGGTGATTTCGGCGAAAGCATCGATCCTCGCCTGGTCGACCAGGATCCAGCCGGAGACTCCGACCTCGCTGCCGACCTTGGACTGGATCTCTTCGATGCTGGCGATGGGCATGGCGGCGGTCTAGAGCCTCGCCGACCCGAGACTCAAGCCCCGCGAGGAGAAGACATGGCGGACGCTACGGCCTCCGCGCGGCCCGAATTGAGGAAGCTGCACCGGGCGCCGGAGCCGGAGGTGCTGAAGCCGCTGCTGCGCGACGCCGCGCTCGATGCCGATTCGCGCGGCCGCGTGGAGAAAAGGGCGCTGGCCATGCTCGGCGAGCTTCGCTCGGCCCAGTCGGCGGGCTGGGTCAACCAGTTCCTCCAGGAATATCGGCTCAACACGTCGGAGGGAATCGCCCTGCTCTCGCTCGCCGAGGCCTTCCTGCGCGTGCCGGACCCGGAGACCGCCGACCAGCTGATCGCCGACAAGCTCGGAAATGCCGACTGGCGCTCCCACAAGGGCAAGTCCAATTCCACTTTGGTCAATTCGGCGACCTGGGGGCTGGTGATCGGACGGGCCCTGGTCAGCGAGAGCGACCAGGCGAGCGCCTTGAAGCGCCTGCTGTCACGCGCCGGTGAGCCGTTCGTCCGCCAGGCGGTCGGCGCGGCGATGCGGCTGATGGGCGAGATCTTCGTGATGGGCCGGACCATCGACGAAGCGATCAGGCGGATGGAGAAGCGCGAGAATGCCGGCTTCACCGCAAGCTTCGACATGCTCGGCGAGGCGGCCCGCACCTTTCCCGACGCCGAGCGATATTTCCGCTCCTACGAGGACGCGATCCGAGCCGTCGGCGAGGTGGCGACGCGCGGACACAGCATTTCCGTCAAGCTCTCGGCCCTCCACCCCCGCTACGAAGTGGGTCAGTACGACCGCGCCGTCCCTTCGCTGATCGGCCAAATCGAGGCGCTGGCCTTGCGGGCCAGGGACAAGGGCATCGGCTTCACCATCGACGCCGAGGAGAGCGAGCGGCTCGATATGAGCCTCGATATCATCGAGGCGGTGGCGAAACTGCCGTCGCTGAAGGGCTGGGACGGCCTCGGAATGGCGGTCCAGGCCTATGGCAAGCGCGCCCGCCCCACCATCGCCTGGGCCGACGCGCTCGGCGCGGCGACCAAGCGGCGGATCGCGGTCCGGCTGGTCAAGGGCGCCTATTGGGACAGCGAGATCAAGCGCACCCAGGAGCAGGGCCTCGCCGATTATCCCCTGTTCACCCGCAAGGCGGCGACCGACGTCTCCTATCTCGCCTGCGCGAGGGACATGCTGGCGGCCAAGGCCATCTTCCCCGCTTTCGCGACCCACAACGCGCTGACCGTCGCCACCATCCTCGAATGGGCGGGCGCGAGCCGCGACTTCGAGTTCCAGAGGCTGCACGGCATGGGCGAGGGCCTCTACGAGTCTCTGGTCCGGGAGCAGGGCTACCATACCCGAATCTACGCTCCGGTCGGCGGCCATCGCGACCTGCTCGCCTATCTCGTCCGCCGGCTGCTTGAGAACGGGGCCAATTCGAGCTTCGTCCACCAGCTCGCCGACGAGCGGCTTTCCGACGCCGACCTGATCGCCGATCCGGTCGCCAGGATCGCCGCGGTGGGCGGCGCCCGCCACCCGGCCATCCCGCTCCCCACGGAGCTGTTCGGCCCGGAGCGGCGCAACAGCCAGGGCCTCGATCTCAACGACCGGCCGGAGCTCGAGCGGGTCGCGGCGGCGGTGGCTGAACCGCTGGATTTCGCGCCGGCGACCAGCCCGGCCGCGGAGGAACTCGTGACCCGCGCCCTGAAGGGATTCGAGATATGGTCGAAGCGCGGCGTCGACGAGCGCGCTTCCGCGCTCGAGCGGCTCGCCGTCCTGCTCGAGCGGGACCGCGACATGCTGATGCGGATCGCGGTGCAGGAGGCGAGGAAGACCATCCCCGACGCCCTCGCCGAGGTGCGCGAGGCGGTCGACTTCTGCCGCTATTACGCGGCGCAGGCCCGCAAGCATCTGCAGCCGGTCGAGCTGCCGGGGCCGACCGGCGAGCGCAACGTGCTGAGGATGGAGGGCCGCGGCGCCTGGGTGTGCATCGCGCCCTGGAACTTCCCGCTCGCCATCTTCCTCGGCCAGGTCTCGGCAGCGCTCGCGGCGGGGAACAGCGTCATCGCCAAGCCCGCCTCGCAGACGCCGCAGATCGCCGCTTACGCGGTCGGCCTCGCCCATGAAGCGGGCATTCCGGAGGACGCGCTGATCCTCGCCGCGGGCCGCCGCGACCTGGGCCAGAAATTGATGGAGGACGTGCGCATCGCCGGAGTCGCCTTCACCGGCTCGACCGCGACCGCCAAGACCATCGCCCGCACCCTGATCGCCGACGATGATCGCGACATCATCCCGCTGATCGCCGAAACCGGCGGGGTCAATGCGATGATCGTCGATTCGACCGCTCTGCCCGAGCAGGTGGTGCAGGACGTGGTCACTTCGGCCTTCCGCTCGGCCGGGCAGCGCTGCTCGGCGCTGCGACTGCTGGTGCTGCAGGAGGAAATCGCCGAGCGCACGCTGGAGATGCTGTCGGGTGCGATGGACACCCTCGTCGTCGGGGACCCGGCCGATCCGCGCACCGACGTCGGCCCGGTGATCGACCGGCCATCCTACGACAAGCTGATGGAGCGCCGCGAGGCGATGAAGGATCGCATCGTCAAGACCGTCTCCGCCCCCGCGGAAGGGCTGTTCGTCCCGCCGACCCTGATCCGCATCGACGCGATCGAGGATCTGCGCGAGGAATGGTTCGGGCCGCTGCTCCACGTCACCACCTGGAAAGGCGGCGACCTTGCCGAGACGGTGCGGCGGATCAATTCGTCCGGCTTCGGCCTCACCATGGGGCTGCACAGCCGAATCGCGCGGGCGGCGGAGACGGTCGAGGAGACCGGCACCGTCGGCAACCTCTACGTCAACCGTTCGATGATCGGCGCCATCGTCGGCTCGCAGCCGTTCGGCGGCGAGGGCCTGTCGGGCACCGGCCCCAAGGCCGGCGGCCCGCATTACCTCCCCCGCTTCTGCGCCGAGCGGGTGACCAGCACCGACACGACCTCGGCGGGCGGCAATGCGACCCTGCTGTCGCTGGAGGATGTGGGTTTTTAGCGGTTTTCGTTGCAGTGGTTTCGATAATTGCTAATTCCGATGGGTGCCCACCATCCTTCGCGTCGGCGGCTATCGCCTTTACTTTTACAGCCACGAGCCAAATGAGCCCCCTCACGTCCATGTGGAAAAGGCTGGAGCAACGGCAAAGGTCTGGCTCGAGGAGGTGTCGGTGGCCCGCAAGGGCGGCTTTCGCGCTAAGGACCTGAATGATATTCTGGGCTACGTGCAAGAGCATCGCGGATGCTGCTGGAGGCATGGCATGAATTTTTTAGCGACGGTGGCTGACGAGCGCGTTGCCGACGTGCGCTGCGAAGACGAGCGTCTCGTCGTCGATCTGGCCGACGGCCGTACGATCGCGGTGCCGCTCGCCTGGTATCCGCGCCTGCTTGCCGCCACGCCCCGCCAGCGGGCCAATTGGCGCAAGGCGGGCGGCGGCTATGGCATCCATTGGCCCGAAATCGACGAGGACCTCAGCACCGAGGGGCTGCTGCGGGGCGCTCCGGCGCCTGGGCCGGGGCCGTCGGCCGGCTCCCAGTGACAGCCGATATCCCCCTGGTCACCGACTTCGAGTCGAGCGCGGTCGAGCGGGCCCGATACTCCCCACGGGCCCAGACCCTCGACATTTGGTACAAGGGCGGCGACCGCTACACTTATTTCGACGTTCCGGAAGAGGTCTACGAGGATCTGCTCGCCGCGGCCTCGGCCGGCGAATATGTGAATCGCGAGATCAAGCGGCATTTTCGCTACGGGATCGAGGCGCGCCGCAGACGCTTTCGCCCCGAATAAGACCCTCTCCCGCTTTTCGCGGGAGAGGGGTTCACGCTAGAAACGCCGGGATATTCCGAAATAAAGCTGCACGTCGGCGGCCGCTGCATTGAGGCCGAGATTGGCGCCGGCGTCGAGCTGGAGGTCGTCCGTCGCCATCCAGCCGGCGGACAGGCCGGCCAGCCACTCGGTCGAGTGGCCGGACGGGTCCTCGTCGCGGGTCGCGGCGATCTCGAACGTAGCGCCGAGCGCGTCCGACAGCGGCAGGGAGAGGCCGGCGACGCCTCCATAAGCGAGATGACGGCCCCTTCGATCCTCGTCGGCCGCTGCCTCCACCTGGGCGGTCACGCCGAGCTGGACGCCCTTGCCGAGATCGTAGCTGAGGGGAATGAGCAGGCCCGCGGTCAACTCACCCGCGCCGAGCACATCGTTGCCGATGGGACGGGTCGCGTAAGGCATGAGCGCCG
>JAXDPG010000269.1:0-10293 GCA_034668485.1 Sphingomonadales bacterium | reverse complement strand
AAGGCGGAGCAGGCGGACATCATCCGCCTGCTCGAGCGCTGGCACCGGACGGGCTAGGGACAAGCCGTTTGCGGTGAGATTGCGGTCCTCAGGCGGAGTCGACCGCATAGTCGTCGCCGTAGAATTTGCTGGTGCTGCGCGTGTGGAAGGCGACCGCCCTGACCGGCTCGTATCGCGGCGGTCCGAGGCCGGGCAGAACCTTCAGCATCTCATTCTCCCAGACGTAGACGGCGATCGGGAAGGACACCCGCGCCTCCCCCCGATGCGACCCGTTCCGGGGCTTGCCGACCCGGTGCGTCGTCGAGGGCAGCCGGTCGTTCGAGATACGCTGCATATAGTCGCCGGTGTTGATGATGATCGAGCCCGGCGGGGCGCTGAGGCGCACCCACTTGCAGCCGCGGTGGTTCCATACCTGCAGGCCCTCGACCCGGGTCGCCGGCAGGATGGTGAAGAGGTCGACGTCCTCGTGCCCGAGCAACCGGCCGGCACCCGAGCGGTCCTGATCCTCGCTCATCGGAGGATAGTAATTCGCCCTCAGGCCGAAATTCGTGTTCGTCAGCGTGTCGTCATAGGCATGAGGGTCGCAGCCCAGGCCCATGAACATCGCCTGGGCGATCGGCTTGAACAGGGCTTCGTGGGCGAGCGCGAGCCGGCGGAAGCGGCGCTCGTAGCCGGGGGCGGGCCAGTAATCCTCCGCCCGGAACGGCCCGGCGCGATCCTGGGGGATGTCGAAGGCGCGCCGGCACCAGACCCAGCCTTCGACCATGTCCGGATGGATCTCGCTGGTCTCCTCAATCGGGAAATAGCCCTGGCTGACCGAGCCGTGACGCTTCGCCCGGAACCGCATCTTGTCGTCGAGCGGGGTCGACGTGAACAGGTCGAGGACGTCGTCGTGGATCTCGTCGTAGAGCGCGGGATCGACGCCGTGGCCGACCAGCACCGCGAAGCCGATCTCCTCCAGCGCCGCCCCGAACGAGGCGGCGAAGCGCGCCTTGTCCCCGGCATTCCCGCGCAGGAACGGCTCCAGGTCGAGGGTCGCGATCTCATATTCCTCATCGAATTCGTCGCTTTCGTGCTCGGCCAGCCGATAGGTGTGCGCCTTGCGCACCTGGTCGTAGCGGCTGAAATCCTGGTTGAGCGCGGGCTCGGCGGCGATCCGGGTCATGGTCAGGCCTCGAGGTCGGCGGCAAGGGGCGCGGTCGCGGCTTCGGCCTTGCCCTCGCGCCGGCCCTTCAGCGACGCGTGGGCCATCACCGCGGCCGCGTAGAGCACGACGACGAAGACCAGCCAGCGCAGAGTTTCGAGCGGCATCTCCTTGACGACGAACGCGGCGACGAGGACCGCGGGGATGCCGCCGATGGCGAGGCCGAGCACCACCCGCATGTCGACCTCGCCGATGCCGATATGCCTGATGCTCGCGCCGGCCCCCATCAGGCAGGCGCCGCCCGCCATGATCGGGAAGCAGAGCCTCGGGTCCATGCCCATCAGGCTCAGGATCACCAGGGTCGGCGCGTAATTGCCGACCCCGAAATTGGCCAGGATGCCGAAGCCGAAATTGGCGAGGATTGCGACGACCATCAGGGTCGGCGGAAGGCTGTTCGCCGTGCCGCCGCCGGGGAAGAGATGGAGGTTGGTCATCGCATAGGCGGCGGCGGCGAGGACGAGGCCGATGGCGACGATCATCTGCACGACCCAGACCCGCGCCTTCGTCACCATCCGGACGCCGACCAGCCCGCCGGCGAAGACGGCGATCACGCAGCTGAACAGAAGCACCGGATCGACCAGCACCCCGAGCAGGACGAGGTAGATGATGTTCTCCGTCATCGCCGGCGGGGTGAGGCCGCAAAGGAGGGTCTGCGGAATCAGCCGGTCGGGCACCATGCGCCGGAATCGGAACCAGGCGGTGGTCGGCGCGAACGAGCCGATGCCGAGCGTGTCGAGGAAGTTGACGACGGCGCCCAGCACAAGCGCCTCGGCGCCGGGCCCGACGCCCCTCGCGATCGCCACTCGGACGAGCGCGAAGCCGTAGGCGAGGATCGCCAGGCCGAGGAGGATGAGGAGCACGATCAGCATGTGGCCTGGCCATTATTGGACGCGGGACGGGATGGGCGCAACCTTGTGCCGCACGCCCGCCCCGTCGTGCGACGCCGGAGCGGGATCGGCATGACGATGGGGGTACAACTCGATTGCGGAGCGCTCTAGGTGGGGCGATGGCCCGCGCGTCCAACGATCTTCTGATCTGCGAGGATTTCAATTCCGAGCTCGACCGGCTGCGCCGCGAGGGGTTCCGGATCGACATCATCTTCCCGGCCGACGCGCCGCACAGCGCGATCCTGAGCCGCGACGGAGCGACGCTGCGCCTGACGTCGCGTCCGGACGCGCCTCCCGGCTCCTCCGGCCTGCCCGAGTTCCGGCCGGAATTCGTGGTGACTCGCGCCGGGACCGCTTCGGGAGAGGGCCGCGCCGGGATGCACTATCGCGACCTGATCCCGGGCCGGCTCGGCGGCCGCTACGTCGCCTCGCACATCACCATTGCCGAGGGCGGACCGGTCGCGGACTGGGTCCACTTCCACCGCATCGCCGTCCAGCTGATCTGCGTCCGCCGAGGCTGGGTAAGGGTCGTCTACGAGGACCAGGGCGAGCCGTTCATCATGGCGGCCGGCGACATGGTCCTGCAGCCGCCCGGGATCCGGCACCGAGTGCTGGAGAGCTCGGCCGGCTTCGAGGCGGTCGAGATCAGCTGCCCGGCCTCGCACGAGACCTTCGCCGACCATGAAATGGCTTTGCCGAACGGCAATTCCCACGAGGCGAGGGACTATGAAGGGCAGCGTTTCCTGCATCACGTCGCCGCCCACTCGCCATGGAGAAAGTGGCACGGCGCAGAGGCGCAGGAGACGGCGGTGCGCGACGCCGCCGGCGGGCTTGCCGAAGCGCGCACCTTGAGGCCCGGCGCCCAGCCAAGCGTCGCCATCCCGTCGCACAACGGCGAGCTGGTGTTCGGCTTCGTCCTCGAAGGCTCGGTCCGGCTCGACTATGGCGAAGGATATCAACTCGGCCCGGCCGACTCCTTCGTAATCCCGCCGGGAGAGGCCTGGAGCCTGACGGAAGCGTCGGGCGACCTTCGGTTGCTGCATGTGACGACCCGAAGAATGCACCGGCCGTGAGCCCAGGGACGTCATCGCGGCTCCAGGCCCGAACTTGCAAAATGCTCGAGCCGGCGCGGCGCGATCAGCAGGCCGTCCACTCCGGGCGTATCGAGCACGAAGCGAAGGGCGGCGCCCGCCATGGTCTCGCCCCGTGCGTCGGCCGATCCCTTCAACCGTTCGATCGCCTCGAAGGACTCCTCGTTCACATAGGCGGCGCAGGCCTCCGGCGCCTGGGCCAGGCGGCTGCCGGCCGGGGGCGCCTCGCCGAACCGATATTTGCCGGTGAGCATCCCGCCGGCGAGCGGGCTGAAGGCCGTATAACGAAGGCCGTGCCCGGCGCAGTAGGGGATCAGGGCCTGCCCATCCGCGGCGGCGAGCAGGTTGTACTCGTTCTGGACATATTGAAAGCACGAGGCGAGGCCGTCGCCGGCCAGGGTCCTGATCGCCTCCACGTCGGCCAGCGAGGCGTTGGAGACTCCGAAGAGGGCGATCTTGCCGGCTTCAACGGCGCGCGTCATGGCGTCGAGCGTCTCTTCGAGAGGAGTCACGCGATCGAACTCGTGAATGTAATAAAGATCGATCCGCTCGACCCCCAAGCGGCGCAAAGACAGATCGAGGTGATGGGCGATCTGGGTCCGACTGAGCGGCGTCTCCCCCGGCGGGCAGCCATGAGGATTGCCGACCTTGGTCGCAATCTGGACGCTCTGGACGAAGGAAGCGCCCTGGGACCGAAGCCACTTGCCGAGCACCTTTTCGCTCGATCCGCCACCGTAGGTGTTTGCGGTGTCGAAGCGTCGAAGCCCGACCCGCCGCGCATGATCGAGCAACCGCAGCGCCTGCTCTTCGCCGTCGCCGGCGCTGCGCAGGGCGGGCGAAGAGCCGATGCCGCCGAAATTGCCGCAGCCGAACACGATCCGGCCGATGTCGCGCTCCGTCAGCAATTCGCCGCCTCCACACACGCCGCAATTCGAAAACCCTGCGGGGTTTGCACGACAAGAGCGGCGCCTCCTCCCGGGGGGCTCCCGGGGGACCGGCTCAGCCTTCGTCGCCCCACCGCCGCCGGTAGAACATGGCCCCCGCCGCCACCGCGACTCCCGCCGCCGCGGCGCCGAGGCCGATGTTGCGCCAGGTGAAGACGCTCTGCTCGCCGAGGCCGCTGCCGTCCCGTTCCTCCTCGAGCAAAGCGGCATTGTCGGCATTGGCGGAGAGGCGGACCTCATTGCCCTCGACCGCGGCGACGAGACCGCCCGAAATGAAGTGATGATGGCGCCGGTGCGAGCCGCTGTCGGGGCGGGTCAGCTTGATCCGGTCGCCCTCGACGGCGTCCACCGTGCCGAGGCGGGCGCCGTCGGCGCCGTAAATCTCCATATGGGGCTGGATCCGGCTGAGGTCGGCCATGGCGTCATGTCTCCTGCTTGGGTCGAGGTTCGTGCAGGGAAACGAGGCGCGCCCCGATTGGATGCACTGGCGGCCGCCCCTCCCCCCAGTATTTCCCCGATCTGATCCGGTCGCGCGATCGGGCCTATGCGCGGTGTCGACGGCAGCTATCTTTCGGTCGCTGCCGCCGGGGGGCGTCCGCGGCAAGCAACGCGGGCGCCTCCCTTTCCCGGCGAGCTGGCGGGCGCGGTTCGTCTCGAAAAAAACTTGAGGCGGCGGAACCCTTGGTCCGAAACGGAGGTTTCGTCCCGATCGCGGGGAAAAGCATCATGTCCGATGAGGGCGACGAGACCTTTGGCAAGATCGAGGAGACGCAGGCCGCGCTCCGCGACAGCATCGAGAAAGCCAAGGCGCTCGCCTCGCGATCGGAGGAGCTGATCCGCAGGCACCGCCGAGAAACGCGCGAGCCCGAAGCCGGGCCGCCCGGGCCGGGCTGAAGGCCCCTGCCCGATCGCCGGCCGAAAAGGCCCGCCGCTGAACCACGGCGGCGGGCCCCATGATCGGTGCGGAAGCTCGGTGGGGGAGCGGCCGCCCGGCTTCCCGCGATAAGGCCGACGGCTTACGAAAGCGCTAAACATCCGGAACGGATGGAAAAATCCGCACAGCAGGCCGCTCCGGCCCGCCTCGCAACCTCAGCCGCGCCGGGCCGTCAGATAGCCGACTCCGGCGCCGACGACGGCGCCGAACAGCGGCCCGACGAACGGCACCGGTATCGCGATCACCGCTCCGATCGCGGCCGCCACCGCGGTGCGCTTGGCAACTGGGTCTTCTAACATGGCTCTCTACCTCCGATGGTGTATTATAAACATAATACACAAGAGAGTCCAGCGCCGGCTCAGCGCTCGAAGATTTTGTTCAGATAGGCGGCGATTCGGACTCCGGCGCGGCTGAGCCGGCCGTCGACCTCGGGGCCATGCTCATAGGCGTAGGCGTAGGAGAGCTTCGGATCGGCCGGATAGAGAGTCTCGCGCAGGGCCACGCTCTCGGCGATCCAGGTCTCGGGATCGGCATCCGACCAGGCGATCACCTGCTCGGGCGTGATCGCCCCGAAGAGCCAGTCGGCAAGCTCGCTGTGCGAGAGCTGGCGCGAGTCGATCATCCCCGAATCCCAGACCGAATGGAGGTTGCTCGGCGCGCCGAACCAGCTGACCTTGACGTCGTTGCCGCCGCGGTCGCCCGGCCGGCCGGCGTGGAGCGGCTGGTGGAGGTCGCCGACGATGTGGATGGTGAAGCGCAAGGCGAGCCTCTTCTCCTCGACGCTCGCCTTGGGATCGCGGAGCACCCGGGCGAAGCGCGCCAGGGCGGTGACGGCGTCGCCTTCGGGCGGTGCTCCGGCCGCGGCGTGGGTGCTGCCGGCCGGGACGGTGACATAGTGCCAGGGGCTCGCCGTCTTCTGCCAGAACGCCGCCGGATCCGAGCGCATGTCGTCGGGCCAGGTCGCCGCCTGCGCCAGGCTCTCATTGCCCAGCAGCAGGCGCACATGGGCCCGCGCCGCCCCGCTCAGATAATGGTCGGCGATCGCCCCGGTGACTCGATGGCCGGTCTGCCCCCAGGCCAGGGCCGGGCTCGCTGGAAGGGCGCAGGCGAGCAAGACGAGAATGAATCGGCGCATAAAGCCTCCCCTGAAATTCAATAAGAGGATGCGCCGGGATCCCGCCAGATTCAATCGCCAGGACTTGATCGGGGGTTCGCCTTCTCCGATCACCGCACATCCGGCTGACGGGCGGGGGGCGGCGTGCGCGAATGAGGCCGGCGGCGGGGAGGACAAAATGAAGTGGTTCGCGGTTCAAGCGATTGTCGGAGCCGGAGCCGTCGCCGCCAGCCTCACGGCGCTCCTCCCGACGCCCGGCATCGCCCAGCGCCGGCCCGCGGCGTCCGCGCCGCGATCGCTCTGCAAGCCGGGCGAAAAGGTGCTGTTCCAATGCCGGATCGACCGCCGCACCGCTTCGCTCTGCACGGGCACCGGGCCTGAAGGAAAGTTCGTGCAATATCGGTTCGGACGGCCGGGTGCCGTCGAGCTCGCCTTTCCCGCGCGAGGTTCGGCGGGCCTCTCCTGGGCGAGGACCGGCTATTCGGGCGGCGGCGAATTACAGGTCAACGCCCGCACCGGCGGCCACCTCTACGTCCTCTACAGCCGCACCGTCCGCACCGGCTTCGGCCGGGACGGCAACAGACCGGATTTCCAGGCCGGCCTTGCCGTCGTTCAGGGCAACCGCATTCTCTCGGATCGCCGCTGCACGGACTCGGACGATTTCGCCGCATCCCCGGACGACCTGCTCCCGGAGGGGGAGTTCACGCGCTGGTGGGATCTCGAGGAGAGAGTGGGTCGGGCCGCAAAGTAACGCCGTCTCCCTAGGCGATCTTGCAGAACCAAGGTACGGCGGTGCGGGGACAGCGGCCTATGGTCCGGCGGCTCGGTGACAGTCACCCAACCTTGGTGACTGTCACTAGTGACTGTCACCAGCCTGTCCTTTGGAAATCGGCTCACCCAAAGCACCAAAGACCCAAAGAGTCCGCGGTCGGCAAAAGGCCATGGGCAAAACCCGGATGCCGTCGCGGGGAAAAGATGGGCGAAGCCCCTCCACCCATGGGCGAAATAAGTGCACTGTCACCGTAATATCGGGCTAATTCGGTGACAGTGCACTAATTTCCGGCAACGCTATCGAGTCCGGCTCCGCCCACTCCAGCCGCGCCGCGCGGGAAAAGAGGGTCTTGGGGTCGTAGAAGCGCAACGGCCAGTCGCGCCGCCCCTCCGCCGAGCCCAGCAGCCCGTTGACCTTCGCCGCCAACGGCCGCTCCGGATCGGTTCGGGCGAGGTAGAGGCGCACCCCCCGGATGAAGCACTGGGTGATCGTCTCGTGATAGCCCTCGCTGTCGCTGTTCACCCCGCCGACGCTGACGTTGAAGCGGCGAATGAGGTCGGGGAGGTCGCGCTCGGGGATGATGTCGGGGCGCTCGACGACGAGCCAGCAGCAGGCGGCGAGGTGGGCCTCGTGGGTCCATTCCTCGCGAGCGAGCGCGCAGTCGAGCAGGCCTTCGCCGATATGGCGGATGGCGGCGTCGTCCCGGAACAGGCGGGGTTCGTGTTCGGCGATCATGGTGGGGTCCTCGTCTGGTTCGTCCTGCCGGACGGGAATGAAAAAAGGGCGCGCCGGCCTCGTGCCGACGCGCCCCTTCGGGTCTTGTTGGGCGGAAGCGTCAGGCGGCTGGGATCTTGGTCTCCACTTGGGCCTGTTGCTGGGCGGCGCGCGGCGCCGCGTCGCGGACGCCCGCGTCGACATGGGCCTCGAACTTGGCGAAATTGTCGATGAAAAGCTTGACCAGCTTCGCCGCGGCGGCGTCGTAGGCGGCCTTGTCGGCCCAGGTGTCACGCGGGTTGAGGATCGCTCCGTCGACGCCCGGCACGCTGACCGGGACCTCGAAGCCGAAATTTTCGTCGGTGCGGAAGGTCACGTCGTTGAGCGACCCGTCCAATGCAGCGTTGAGCAGGGCCCGCGTCGCCTTGATCGGCATCCGCTTGCCAATGCCGTATTTGCCGCCGGTCCAGCCGGTATTGACCAGCCAGCACGACACTCCGCCTTTGGCGATGCGCGCCTTCAAGAGATTGCCGTAGACGCTCGGATGGCGCGGCATGAACGGCGCCCCGAAGCAGGTCGAGAAGGTCGCCTCGGGCTCGGTCACGCCGATCTCGGTCCCCGCCACCTTGGCGGTGTAGCCGGAGAGGAAATGGTACATCGCCTGGTCCGGGGTTAGGCGCGCGATCGGCGGCAGGACGCCGAACGCGTCGGCGGTCAGCATGACGATGTTGCGCGGCACCGGTCCCATATTCTCGGCCGAGCAATTGGGGATGAAGTCGATCGGATAGGCGCCGCGGGTATTCTCGGCATAGGTCGCGTCGTCGAGGTCGAGCTCGCGGGTCGTGTCGTCGACGACGACATTCTCGAGCACGGTGCCGAAGCGCTTCGTCGTCGCGTAGATTTCCGGCTCGGCCTCGGGGGACAAGCGGATCATCTTGGCGTAGCAGCCGCCCTCGAAGTTGAAGACGGCGGTGTCCGACCAGCCATGCTCGTCGTCGCCGATCAGGGTGCGGCTGGCGTCGGCGCTGAGCGTCGTCTTGCCGGTGCCGGAGAGGCCGAAGAAGACGGCGGTGTCGCCCTCGGGGCCGATATTGGCTGAGCAGTGCATCGGCATCACCCCTTCGGCGGGGAGCAGGTAGTTGAGGATCCCGAACACCGACTTCTTCATCTCGCCCGCATAGGCGGTGCCGCCGATCAAAATGGTGCGCTCGGTCAAATTGACCGCGATCACCGTCTCCGAGCGGGTGCCGTGGCGGGCCGGGTCGGCGCGGAAGCTGGGCAGGTCGACGATGGTGAATTCGGGGACGAAGCCGGCCAGCTCCGCCGCCTCGGGGCGCACCAGCAGGGTGCGGATGAAGAGGTTGTGCCAGGCGAGCTCGTTGACGACGCGCACGCGCACCCGGTGCTCGGGCTGCGAGCCGCCGTGGAGGTCGGCGACGAACAGCGTCTCCTTCCCGGCCAGCGCGGCGAGGAAGTCGGCCTTGAGCGCCGCGAAATGGTCGGGAGTCATCGACCGGTTATTGTCCCACCAGATGGTGGCCTCGGTCTCGGCGTCGCGGACGATATATTTGTCGTTGGCGGAGCGGCCGGTATGCTTGCCGGTGCGGACGACCAGCGGCCCGTCCCTGGCGAGCAGCCCCTCGCCGCGGCGCACCGCCTGCTCGACCAGCTGCGGGGTCCCGAGGTTCCAGTGAAGCTCGGCGTTGGTGGCGATACCCAGCCCCTTTGCCGGAACGCGATGGGCCACGACATTCTCCCTTGAATTATATGACGAATGTGGCGGCAAAAGGCGCCGCCTATCGGGTCGCGCGCCCCATATCGGAGCGGCCCGCTTTCGTCAAAGGGTAGCGCCTGCGCGGGGGCCGGGCTAGGAAGCGGGGATGCCGGTTACGATCGCCCTGGTCGACGACGACCGCAACATCCTCACCTCGGTGTCCATCGCCCTCCAGGCGGAGGGCTTTTCGACGCGGGTCTATTCGGACGGCGAGGCGGCCTTGAAGGCCCTCATCGACAACCCGCCCGATCTCGCCGTGCTCGACGTCAAGATGCCGCGGATGGACGGCATGGAGCTGCTCCGCCGGCTCCGCGAGAAGAGCGAGATGCCGGTCATCTTCCTCACTTCCAAGGACGAGGAGATAGACGAGGCCCTGGGGCTGGCGATGGGCGCCGACGATTACGTCGCCAAGCCGTTCAGCCAGAGGCTCCTGATCGCCCGGATCCGCGGCGTGCTTCGGCGGGCCGAGGCGCGGGCGGCGCCGGCGGGCGAGGCGCAGCAGGAGACCGAGGCGCCGCAGATCGTGCGCGGGCGGCTGACCATGGACCCGGCGCGGCACCGGGTGGCCTGGGCCGGGCACGACGTCACCCTCACCGTCACCGAGTTCATGATCCTCGAGGCGCTCGCCCAGCGGCCCGGCGTGGTCAAGTCGCGCAACCAGCTGATGGACGTCGCCTATCAGGACGACATCTATGTCGACGACCGCACCATCGACAGCCACATCAAGCGGATGCGCCGCAAATTCCGCAACGCCGACGACGATTTCGGGGCGATCGAGACGCTTTACGGCATCGGGTACCG
The DNA here is from genome assembly GCA_034668485.1 of Sphingomonadales bacterium. Lineage (GTDB taxonomy): Bacteria > Pseudomonadota > Alphaproteobacteria > Sphingomonadales > Sphingomonadaceae > Allosphingosinicella. Next base: position 58 of record JAXDPG010000269.1, on the reverse strand, counting down.
CTTTGCAGAGGAATGAGGACCGCGCGCTCGCCCTTCGCTGGACCGGCCGCATCGCGCT
>JAXDPG010000268.1:0-3800 GCA_034668485.1 Sphingomonadales bacterium | reverse complement strand
CGAGGCCGGGGGCCACTCCCGGCACCTTCAGCGCGGCGCCCTGCTCGGCCGGGGCGACATTGTCGTGCTGGCTCGAAATGACGGATTTGACGACTCCGAACTCCTCGTCGCAAAGGCCGGCACGCGCCGCCGCGGCGGCCGGCGGGGCCGGATAGATGTAGATGGTGACCAGCAGCCGTCCCTCCGGAGTGGCCAAATTATAGCTGGCGCTGACGTCCTTTCCCTCCTGGTCATATTGGTAGATGTCGGAGCGGCGGAACTTGCCCACCCGCTCGGGATAGGCTGCACGTGCGGGTCCGTGCAGGTAGGTGCCCTCGGCCGCGACCTCGCGCTGGGCGGCGGCCGGCTGCCAGGCCGAAGCGGCAGCCAGGACCGGGAGCAGGAAGCGGAGCGAGGCGTCGAACAACGACTTCGCGGTCATGCCGGTTTCTCCACTGAATGCGTCGTCACGGACGGCTCAACGCGAGCTTGAGGCCGAAGAATATGAGCACTCCGCCGGTCAGGCGGTCGAGCGCTCGGACGACCCGCGGGCTTCGGACGGCCCGCGCCAGCGGCCGGGTGGCGGCGATCAGCAGCAGGAACCAGAGCAGTCCGAGCGCCGCATGGATGGCGGCGAGAAGCAAGGTGGTCGACGGCACGCTGGCGCCCGCGGGGATGAACTGGGGCAGGAAGGAGAGGTAGAAGGCGCCGACCTTCGGATTGAGCAGGTTGGTCAGCAGACCGCGCAGGAACCAGCCGGTGCCGGCGGCGGCAGGGGCTGCGTCAAAGCCTTCCTCATCGCCTCGCGGAACGAGGATCATCCGCAGCCCGAGATAGAGAAGATAGGCGGCGCCGGCCCATTTCAGCACCAGATAGCCGAGCACGGAGGCGGCAAGGAGGACGCCGAGGCCGATTGCCACCAGCCCGCCCCAGGCGAGGCAGCCGAGACAGATGCCGAGCGCCGCGGCGAAGGCGCGACGGGGCCCCTCGGCCGCGGCGGTGCGGAGCACCAAAGCGGTGTCGAGGCCGGGCGTGACGGTGAGCAAGGCCGCGGCGAGGGTGAAGGCGACCAGCGACTGCTCGAGCGGCGACATGGTGGACGCATAGCACAGCCGCGCCTTATGGTTGAGCCATGGACGACATGCCGCTGACGCCACTGGATCCAGGCCTGCTCCGGCTGATGCGGATCCGCGGAGTCGCGATGGGTGCCGCCCTGGTCGCCGCCGCCGCGGCGGGCGAGTTCGTCCTGCACGAGATGATGCCGCTTCCCTGGGGCCTGTTGCTGCTGCCGGCGGTGCTGATCCTCGCCTATCTGACGCTGTGGTCGCCGCCGCGCCGCTATCGCGCCTGGGGCTATGCCATGGACGGCGAGGAATTGCGGGTACGCCGCGGCGTGTGGACCCGCGTCCACACCCTAGTCCCGCTCGATCATGTCCAGCATATCGACCTCAGCCAGGGGCCGATCGAGCGCGCGCTCGGCATTTGCAGCCTCGTCCTCCACACCGCCGGAACGCTTCACAGCCAGATCCTCGTCCCCGGCCTCACCCGCGACGCCGCCGAGCGGATGCGCGACGAGATCCGCGCCCGCATCCGCGAGGAGCCGGCGTGAGCGACGGCGGCGCCGCCGATCGCCGCCTCCACCCGGCCACGATCGCGCTGCGCTTCGTCAAGGAGGCGCCGTCGACGATCCTGGCGCTGCCGGCGGGCCTTGCCTTCGCCTTCAAGTCCGGATTTTCGGGTGCGCTGGTCCTTGTAGCCGCCTGCGGCGGGCTTCTGCTGTCGGTGAAATGGCTCGCCTGGCGGCGCTTCCGCTACGGCGTCGGGGCGGCCGAGATCGTCATCGAGAGCGGAATCCTTCACCGCAACCGGCGCTCGATCCCGTTCGGCCGGATCCAGGACGTCGACATCGAGCGGACCTTCCTTGCCCGCCTTTTCGGCCTCGCCAAGGTGCGGATCGAGACCGGCGCGGGCGGCAAGGACGAAGGGCTGCTCGACAGCGTCTCGCTCGCCGAAGCGCATCGCCTGCGCGAGACCGTGCGGTCCCGGCGCGCGGAGGGCGCGGCGGCGACGGCGGGGGCGGAGGGCGAGGCAGGCGCGCCGCCGGCCTCGCGACTGCTCTTCGCCATGGACTTGCCGAGATTGCTACTGTTCGGCTTCTTCAACTTTTCGCTGGTCTACATCGCCGGCCTGTTCGCCCTCCTCCAGACCTTCGATCGCTTGCTCCCGTTCGACATCTACGATCCGACGCGCTGGGTGGGTCTCGTCGGTCCCTATCTTCCCCACCGCTGGACCTTCGGCGCCATCGTCGCAATGCTGTTCGTCGCGATGCTGCTCGGATCGCTCGCCGGAATGCTTCGGACGCTTGCGCGCGACTACGGCTTCCGGCTCTCGCTGGAGGGCGACCGGTTCCGCCGCGAGCAGGGCCTGTTCACCCGAAGCGAAGCGGTGATCGCCCGGCGGCGGGTGCAGCTCGCCCAGGTCAGCGGCGGTCCGCTACGCGGCCTGTTCGGCTGGTCGGGCCTCTCGTTCCAGACGCTCGGCGCCGGCACCGACCGCGGCGGCCACCAGAGCGCCGCTCCCTTTGCCACGCGCGCCGAGATCGAGGCCGTGCTGGCCGAGGTGGCGCCGCTGCGGCTGCCGCCGCCGCCCGAGCTGGTCCGGGTGTCGCGGCGTCACATCCTTCGAAGCGCGGCGGCCCGCCTCGGGCCGGCCGCGGCCGCCATCCTCATCCTCTCCGTCTGGCAGCGGGCCGCGCTTCTGCTGCTGGCGCTGCTGCCCCTGCTCGCGATCGCGGCGACGCTCGACCGGCGCTACCATCGTTATGCCCTCGCCGACGATCTGCTGTTCGTCGCCCGCGGCGTCTGGCGGCGGCGGCTGTGGCTGGTGCCGCTCGCCAACATCCAGTCGCTCAGCCTCAGCCGGGGCCCGATCCAGCGCCGGCTGGGGCTGGCGACGCTCGCCGTCGATACGGCCGGCGCCTCGATGCTCAACGGCGCGCGCATCGTTGACCTCAGGGCGGAAGCCGCTCAGGCCCTGGCGGCGGAGATTAGCCGCCGCCGGGCCCTGGCTCACTCCTCCGGCAGGAAGTCCGGCACCGAGAGGTAGCGCTCGCCGGTGTCGTAGTTGAAGGTAAGGATCCGCTTTCCGCGGCCGATCTCGGCCAGCTTCTGGCGCACCGCGGCGAGGCTTGCGCCCGAGCTGATGCCGACCAGAACGCCTTCCTCGCGGGCGGAGCGGCGGGCCATCTCCTTGGCGTCGGCGGGATCGACCAGGATGATTCCGTCGAGCAGGCTCGTATCCATGATGGCGGGGACGAAGCCGGCGCCGATGCCCTGGATCGGATGCGGTCCCGGCTGGCCGCCGGAAAGGACCGGCGACGCGGTCGGCTCGACCGCGAACACCTGAAGGTCCGGCCATTCCTTCTTCAGCACCTGCGCGCAGGCGGTGATGTGGCCGCCGGTGCCGACGCCGGTGATCAGCACGTCGATCGGGGAGTCGCGGAAGTCGGCGAGGATTTCCCGGGCGGTGGTTCGGACATGGACTTCAAGGTTCGCCGGATTCTCGAACTGCTGGGGCATCCAGCTGTCCGGAGTCGAGGCGATCAGCTCCTCGGCGCGGGCGATGGCGCCCTTCATCCCCTTCTCGCGGGGCGTCAGGTCGAAGGTGGCGCCGTAGGCCAGCATCAGCCGCCGCCGCTCGATGCTCATGCTGTCGGGCATGACGAGGATCAACCGGTAGCCCTTGACCGCCGCGACCATCGCCAGCCCGATCCCGGTGTTGCCCGAGGTCGGCTCGACGATCGTGCCGCCGGCGCGTAGGCG
>JAXDPG010000267.1:0-8541 GCA_034668485.1 Sphingomonadales bacterium | reverse complement strand
CGGCGCCCTTCGCTCCATTCTCGATGCGGACGTGATAGGCCCAGAACCAGCGGCCGCGGCCGGGCTCGGACTGCTCGGGGAGGAAGCTCACCGAGACCCGGACGGTGACGTCGCCGGTCGTGGCGCTATGGGGAAAGAGGCTTTTCACGCGCGCTTTCCTCTACTTATCGGCCGCACGCGTCAATCGCTTGCGCGGCCGCGCGCGATCCGCGAAGAGCAAGCATGGCGAGAGACTGGAGCCCCGCGAGCTGGCGCGGCTGCGAGGCGCGGCACCAGCCTTGCTATGACGATCCCGCCGCGCTCGACGCCGCGCTTCGGGAGCTCACCGCCTATCCGCCGCTGGTGCCCAGCGGCGAGGCGCAGAGCCTCAAGGCGGAGCTGGCCGAAGCCCAGGCCGGCCGCGCCTTCCTCCTCCAGGGCGGCGACTGCGCCGAGAGCTTCGCCGAATTCTCGCCGGAGACCATCCTCGGCACCGCCGGGCTGCTCCAGGCGATGGCGCGCCGCCTCGCCGCCGCGAGCGGGCTGCGCATCGTCAGGATCGGCCGAATCGCGGGCCAGTTCGCCAAGCCGCGCTCGCGCGAACTCGAGCGCAGGGACGGGCGCGCTTTGCCCATGTACCGGGGCGACATCGTCAACGGCATCGACTTCGACGACGCCGCCCGCCGACCCGACCCCGAGCGGATGTTCCGCGCCTACGGCCAGTCGGCCGCCACCTTGAGCCACCTCAGGGCCTTCGCCGGCGCCGAACCGGTCCACACCAGCCACGAAGCCCTGCTCCTTCCCTACGAACAGGCGCTGACCCGGCGCGACGGCGCCGGCTGGTACGGCAGCTCGGCCCATTTCCTCTGGGTTGGCGACCGCACCCGATTCGCCGGCTCCGCCCATGTCGAATTCCTGCGCGGCCTCACCAACCCGATCGGAATCAAGTGCGGCCCGACCCTTCGCCCCGAGGCGCTGCTCGCACTGCTCGACACGCTCAACCCGGCCCGGGAGCCCGGCCGGATCACCCTGGTCGCCCGCCTCGGCCTGGCCGAGGTCGAGCGGGGGCTGCCGCCGCTGCTGCGGGCCGTCGCCGCGGAGGGCCATCCCGCGCTCTGGGCCTGCGATCCGATGCACGGCAACACCGTGAGGGCGGCCAACGGCTACAAGACCCGCCCGATGGACCGGATCCTCGGCGAGCTCGGCGCCTTCTTCGCCGCCTGCCGGGCGGAGGGCGTGCGCGGCGGCGGGGTTCATGTCGAGATGACGGGGCGCGACGTCACCGAATGCACCGGCGGGGCCGGCGCGGTGAGCGAACGGGACCTCGCCGCCCGCTACCACACTTATTGCGACCCCCGCCTCAACCGCGGCCAGGCACTCGAGCTCGCCGAGCACGTCGCCGAGGAACTCGCCCGCGACCGCGGCGCCGAAGCGGCTTGACGCTTTTCGCCGGCATGACGGGTTAACCCGCCTTCGCCACGCTCAGCGTCCCTTCCGGGCACGGCCCGAGCAGGTCGCGCGCCGAGACGCTGCCGTCGAGCCAGGCTCGCCAATGCTCGTCCGCCAGCACCGCCACCTGGCGGTTGTGATAGGGCGCGACGTCCGGGCCCGGCTCGGTGGTCAGCATGGTGAAGGCTTCGCCGGACTCGCTCGTCCGCCACAGGCCGGCGATGCAGAACCAGTCGCGGCCGGCGACGGTGAAGCGCCATCTGTCCTTGCGCTTGTCGGCTCGCGGCGCCGCGGGCGTGGTGAATTCGTAGAAGCCGTCGGTGACGATCAGGCAGCGGCCGCCCCTGTCCGAATTGCCGAACTCGCGCCCGTCCGAGCGAAAATTGTAGACCGGCTTGCCGCCCGGCCCGGGCCAGCTCCAGCGCCGCTGGACGAGCTCGGCCCTATCCCCCCGCCAGCGGACGACCGGCGCTCGCTCGGTGATCCGCACCTCGGCCCGCGGCTCGATATTGGGCAGGCCTTCGGGGAAGGCGAGCGGGATGCCGAGCCGGTCGAAGGCGCGGGCGATCGCATCGGGCGCGACCTTGTTGCTGTAGAGGTTGCACATGGCGCGCTCGTAGCCCGGCCCCGGCGCTCCCGCCAGCTTGACAGGTCAGGCCCCTCCCCCGATATGCGCCGCTTCGCAGATGCGAAGGCCCCTTCGTCTAGCGGTCCAGGACGTCGCCCTCTCACGGCGAAAACACGGGTTCGAGTCCCGTAGGGGTCACCAATAAAATCAACGACTTAGCTGCGATCCAGGAAAAACATCAAATATCCGTCAAATATCCGTGCATGGATGCGCGGGGACGCGCCTGCATCGTCTGAGCCCAAATGTTGACCTCCTGAACTCGGAGCGGGTGGCCGAATCGCAGTCCCCGAGCAGCGCCGGAGCCGCCAACCAAGGCGCATGAGCAAGGCCTTCGATCATCGTAGAGCCGGTGATCTCGGAGAGGGGGCAGGACGCCGTGACTTCGAATTCTTGTCCGGACGACAGAGGAGCGTATCAGCTCGTCGAGCGCCACGTGAGAAATCGTGATGAGCAAAGACTTCGAAGAAGCTTCCACTAGGCCTTTTGCGTTCGTCGATGCGCTGCCCGAACCGAGCCTGGTGGTGCGCGGCGGGGTCGTCGTGGCGGGCAACGCCGCCGCTCGGGCGGTGCTCGGCGATTCCTGCGAAGGGGAAGACATCCGCCTGGTAATCCGCCAGCCGGCGGCACTTGAGCGCCTGCTCCGGAGCGGGCCGGCAGACGAAGAGATCGAGCTGTTCGGGCTCGGCGGGTTCGAGCGGCGATGGATGATGAGCGTCGCCGCGGTGGATGACGATGCCAAGCTGGTCCGCTTGACCGACCGAAGCGAAGCCCATGCCGCCGAGCAGATGCGGGTCGATTTCGTCGCCAACGCTAGCCACGAGCTTCGGACGCCGCTCGCGACGCTCGTAGGCTACGCGGAGACCCTGCGCGAGCAGGGAGACGATCTGGACGCGGCGACCCGCAGCCGCTTCACGGGCATCGTTCACGACGAGGCACGGCGGATGCAGCGCCTGGTCGAGGACCTGATCTCGCTGTCGCGGATCGAAGCTGAGCGCTTCACGGCTCCGACTGATGCGCTCGATCTGCAGCCATTGGTCGAGGAGGCCGTCAGCCTATGCCAGACCTCGGCCAGCGAGCGCGGCTGTGACCTCAAGATAAGCGTCGCCGACGGCCTCCCCCGCGTGGCCGGCGACCGCGCTCAGCTTCTCCAGGTTCTCGACAATCTGATCAGCAACGGCATCCGATACGGCCGCACGGGCGGGCCGATCACCATAGCCGCGGCGGCGGAAGGCGAGACGATTCATCTGCGGGTGAGCGATGTCGGCGAGGGGGTGGCCCCCGAGCATATCCCCCGGCTGACCGAGCGATTCTACCGCGTCGACGCCAGCCGCAGCCGGACCCAGGGCGGCACCGGCCTCGGCCTTTCGATCGTCAAGCATATCGTCGAGCGGCATCGCGGCCGACTCTCGATCGAGAGTCGGCTCGGCGCAGGAACGACGGTCCACGTCCACCTGCCAAAGGCCGAGAAAGCGTCGTCATAAAAACTTCACGCGACTGTCGCGGGGGATTCGCGAGCGATCTCTATCCCGAAGCCTGACCGGCGAATCGGTCGTGCCTGACGGAGGTCGTCTTGAAGAAAGTTTCTCTCGCAGTGTCCCTCGCCGCGCTCGCGCTTGCCGCATGCCAGCAAGGTGGAAGCAATGGCGGCGGAGGGGGTCAGGGCGGCGCCCGCGACCAGATCCGGGTCGTCGGTTCCTCCACCGTATACCCGTTCGCGACCGCGGTCGCGGAGCAGTTCGTCCGCAACAACCCGAGCTTCAAGGCCCCCATCGTGGAGTCGACGGGGACCGGAGCGGGCATGAAGCTGTTCTGCGCCGGCGTCGGCGCCGGCCATCCCGATATCGAAAACGCCTCGCGGCGGATCAAGAAATCGGAGTTCGACGATTGCCGGAAAAACGGGGTCAACAACATCGTCGAGGTGCCGATCGGCATCGACGGCATCGCCTTCATCGAGGGCAAGAACGGCGCCGCCATGAACCTCACCCAAGCCGACATCTATCGGGCGCTCGCCGCAAACCCGTTCGGCAAGGGGCCGAACACGGCCAAGACCTGGAAGGACGTGGACCCGTCGCTGCCGGCGATCGCAATCCGCGTGTATGGGCCGCCGCCCACCTCCGGGACCCGCGACGCCTTCGCCGAGCTCATCCTCGAGAAAGGCTGCGAGAGCGATCCGGCGATGAAGGCGCTCAAGGAGAAGGACAAGGATCGGCACAAGGATCTTTGCACCAAAATCCGCGAGGATGGCGCCTATGTCGAGGCGGGCGAGAATGACAACCTCCTCGTCCAGAAGGTCGCCGCCAATGAAGGCGCGATCGGCATCCTCGGCTACTCGTTCCTGGAGGAGAATGCGGACAAGGTGCGCGGCATCACCCTGGCTGGGGTGGCCCCCACCGCCGAGACGATCTCCACCTTCGCCTATCCGGGCGCTCGGCCGCTCTACATATACGTCAAGGGCGAGCACCTCTCCGCCATTCCCGGCATCCGCGAATATGTCGCCGAGTTCGCCAAGGGCTGGGGCCCGGGCGGCTATCTCGCCCGCCGCGGGCTGATCGCCTCGCCCGCCGACAAGCTGGAGGCGCAGGCGCAGGCGGCGAAGGACCTGAAGCCGATGACCGCCGACGGGTTGAAATAAGGCCTGTATGTCCGCGCTGCTGCTCTTCGCGCTCGTCCTGGCGCTCGGCCTCGCCGGTTGGGCGGCGGGGCGGGCGCGCGCAGCAGCCTTCGCATCCGGCCCGGCGGCGACGGCCCGGCCGCATTCGGTCAAGAGCTATCACGGCTGGTATGTCGCGCTTTGGGCGGCGGTTCCGGCCCTACTCTTCCTGCTGCTCTGGCAGCTCGTGTCGCCAACGCTGGTCGCGAACGCCGTCCTCCACAGCCCGGCCGCAGCGTCTCTCCCCGCCGATGCGATGGATCGCGCGGCCGTGCTGGGCGAGGCTCGCGGGCTCGCCGCTGGAGAGATAGCGGGCGCCTTCAACCCACTCTCGAATCAGATTGCGCCCGCCTTCGCAGTGGCCGCGCGGCATTACGCGCTGCTCGGCGCCGCGGTCACGCTGATCCTCGCCTTCGCCGGAGGCGCCTTCGCCTACCTTCGTCTCCGGCCCAATCTGAGAGCTCGCACCAAGGTCGAGCGCTTGGTCATGGCCACGCTCCTCATCGCCTCGCTGCTCGCGGTCCTGACGACGATCGGCATCGTTGCCTCGCTCCTCTTCGAGGCGCTGCGCTTCTTCGCCCACGTCTCGCCCTTTGAGTTCCTGTTCGGCCTCGAATGGAGCCCGCAAACGGCGTTGCGCGCGGACCAGGCGGGGTCGTCCGGCGCTTTCGGCGCAATCCCGCTCTTCTGGGGCACGATCTTCATCGGCGCCATCATCGCGATGGTCGTGGCCGTACCGCTCGGCTTGATGAGCGCCATCTATCTCACGCAATACGCCCATCCAACCGCGCGCCGCTGGCTGAAACCGGCGCTCGAGATTCTCGCCGGCATCCCCACTGTGGTCTACGGCTACTTCGCCGCCCTCACGGTCGCGCCGGCGGTGCGGGATTTCGGCGCGGCCCTCGGCATCCCGTCCTCGTCGGAATCGGCGCTTGCGGCTGGCCTGGTGATGGGTGTCATGATCATCCCCTTCGTCTCCTCGATGGCGGACGACAGCCTCGCCGCAGTGCCGCAGTCGATGCGCGACGGCTCGCTCGCCGTCGGTGCCACGACCTCCGAGACCATCCGCAAGGTGCTCGTGCCCGCCGCTTTGCCCGGCATCGTCGGCGGGGTGCTGCTCGCCGTCAGCCGCGCCATCGGCGAGACGATGATCGTCGTCATGGCCGCCGGGCTGGCGGCCAACCTCACCGCCAATCCATTCGACAGCGTGACCACGGTGACGGCTCAGATCGTCCAGCTGCTGACGGGCGATCAAGAATTCGACAGTCCCAAGACCCTGGCCGCCTTCGCGCTGGGTCTGGTCCTCTTCATCATCACCTTCCTTCTGAACGTGATCGCGCTGCGCGTCGTCCGCAAATATCGAGAAGCTTATGAGTAGCGTACCCACCCGGTGGGCCAGCGATGCCATGCGGAGGCGCCTGAGAAAGCGCTACGCCGCCGAGCGCCGGTTCAAGCTGGTGGGCTTCGCCGCGATCGCCCTCAGCCTCGGCTTCCTCGTCTTCCTCCTGGGCACCATGGCCTGGAACGGCGCGGGGGGCTTCATGGAGACGCGGTTGAAAGTGTCCGTCGACTTCCCGCGGTCCGACCTGTTCATCGATCCGGCCGCTCTGAAGGGACCCGGGGCGGAGCAGGCGCTGGCCGGGGCGGACATAGAAGGTACCGTCGCAGCGGCGGCGCAGGCGCAATATGGACCAGTTGGCGCCGAGCTCATTTCCGAAGCCGCCTGGCTTCGAGTCCGCGAGCAGATCGTCGAGGACCCGTCGCTGCTCGAGCGGAAGGCCGACTTCTGGCTCCCGGCCGCTTCCGGCCTGGAGGGCAGGCCTGCATATGCCAAACTGAAGAGCGCCGGCGCTACCCAGCGCGGCCTCAACGGTCGCTTTCTCAGCTCGTCGGACGCTACCGATCCCGCGGCGGTCGGGATCTGGGGGGCGTTCAAGGGCTCGCTTTTGACGATGCTGGTGACCATCGCGATCGCCTTCCCGATCGGCGTCCTCTCGGCGCTTTATCTGGAGGAATATGCGCCGCGGAACCGGTGGACGACCCTGATCGAGGTGTCTATCAACAACCTCGCTGCCGTGCCGTCGATCATTTTCGGCCTGCTCGGCCTCGCCGTGTTCCTCAACTTCATGCACATGCCGCGCTCGGCCCCCATTGTCGGGGGCCTCACGCTGGCCCTGATGACGATGCCGGTCATCGTCATCGCCGGCCGGAATGCTTTGAAAGCCGTTCCACCGTCCGTGCGGGACGCGGCGCTCGGCGTCGGGGCGAGCCCTGTCCAGGTCGTCTTCCACCACGTCCTGCCGCTGGCCTTGCCCGGCATCCTCACCGGCACGATCATCGGCATGGCTCGGGCGCTGGGTGAGACCGCTCCCCTGCTGATGATCGGCATGCGCGCCTTCATCGCTGCGCCGCCCGGCGGCTTTCAGGAGCCGGCGACGGTGCTTCCGGTCCAGATCTTCCTGTGGTCCGACGAGGTCAGCCGCGGATTCGTCGAGAAGACGTCGGCGGCCATCCTCGTCCTACTGGCCTTCCTGATGGCGATGAACGGCCTCGCCATCTTCCTTCGCAACAAGTTCGAGCAACGCTGGTGACATTGAACATGGAAACCGAAACCTTGGCTCCGGCCGTAGAATCCGAGAGCCTCGGTACGACCGGCGATCTCAAGGTAAGGGCGCGCGGCGTCAGCGTCTTCTACGGCGCGAAGAAGGCCGTCGACAATGTCTCGATCGACGTCGGGACCGCGCACGTAACAGCCTTTATCGGGCCGTCCGGCTGCGGCAAGTCGACCTTCCTGCGCGCGTTCAACCGAATGAACGACACGATTGCTGGTGCGCGGGTCGAAGGGAAGATCGAGCTCGACGGCGAGGACATCTACTCATCCTCGATGGACGTCGTGCAGCTGCGGGCCCGCGTGGGGATGGTGTTCCAGAAGCCGAACCCGTTCCCCAAGTCGATCTTCGAAAATGTGGCCTACGGCCCCCGCATCCATGGCCTCGCCGCCAACCGCTCCGAGCTCGACGAAATGGTCGAACGCTCGCTCCGGCGGGCGGGGCTGTGGGAGGAAGTGAAGGATCGCCTCTCCGACAGCGGCACCGCCCTGTCTGGAGGCCAGCAGCAGCGCCTCTGCATCGCCCGCGCGATCGCTGTCGAGCCTGAAGTCATCCTGATGGATGAGCCCGCTTCGGCACTCGACCCGATCGCCACCGCCAAGATCGAGGAACTAATCCACGAGCTCAGGGGCCGCTACGCGATCGTCATTGTGACGCACAATATGCAGCAGGCGGCCCGCGTCTCCCAGCGCACGGCCTTCTTCCACCTAGGCGAACTCGTCGAATATGGCGAGACGTCCCAGATATTCACCAACCCCAAAGTGCCGCGCACCCAGGACTACATCACCGGGCGCTACGGCTGAGGACACGGTAATGGCCAGCCATACCCTTAAAGCCTTCGACCAAGATCTCGCCCAGCTGCGGGCGCTGATCAGCCAGATGGGCGGTCATGCGGAGCACGCCATCCGCGAGGCCATGCGCTGCCTGATGCAGCGCGACCGCGAAGGCGCGCTGCGCGTCGTCGAAGGCGATCGCAAGCTCGACGAGCTGGAGGCGCAAGCCGAGGGGCGGGTGGTGCAGTTGATCGCCCTGCGCGCGCCGATGGCCGACGATCTGCGCGAGGCGGTCGCCGCGCTCAAGATCATCGGCGTGGTCGAGCGGATCGGCGACTATGCCAAGAACATCGCCAAGCGCGTCCCGCAGCTCGAGGGCGAAGGCCGGATCGAGCCGATGTCCCTCCTTCCCGAAATGGCCAGAATCGCCGCGGAGATGGTGCACGACGTGCT
>JAXDPG010000266.1:0-4707 GCA_034668485.1 Sphingomonadales bacterium | reverse complement strand
AGCTTCTTGAACTCCGCCTGGCGTTCCTTCCTGAACTTGTCGCGCGCGGCCTGGTCGATCTTTTGCTGGGCCTTGATCTGGGCGTCGGTGCGGTTGGCCGGCCAGCTCTCGACGTAGATGATCTGCGGCCCCGGCAGGATGTTGGTGCGCCCGTCGAGGATGAACAGGATGACGATGGCGACCGGCATCGCCACGGCGAGAGCGAGCGCGACCCACTGGTGCGGCCGGCGCTCCGAGGTGAAGGCGCGGATGTCGGCCCAGAGCGCGCGCGGCGAGGCGGGACGGGGGAGCGGCATCGCGCCAAGATAGGCGCTCCGCCGCTCCCCCGCCAGCCCCGGACTTCAGTCCGGCAGCACCCAGCGGATCGCGCTGGCGACGCTGTCCGACGTCGGCCGGCCGTCGCTGTCGAGCGCCGGCGTGAACCTGGCGCGCTGCTTCATCAGCCTGCACGTCGTCGAATCGAGGGCCGAGGAGCCGCTGGAGGCGGTGACGGTGCAATTGGTGACATGGCCGTCCGGACCGACTCCGAGCCGGAACCGGGTCGTCCCCTGCTCCTCGCTGCGCACCGCGCTCGTCGGATAATCCTCGTCGGAGACGTAGGAGGCAAGGTTGGTCCGGGCCCGGGCCGGCTCGACCTTCCTGGCCTTGGGCGGCTCGGCGATGACCGGCGCCCGTGGCGGCAGAACGATCGGCCCGGGATCGGGAAACGTCGCCGCCGGCGCTTCCTTCCACTCGGTGGCCGAATCCGGAAAGGGCGGGAACTTGATGTCCGGCTCGACGCGGGTGATCACCGAATCCCGCGGCTGGACGACCTCCTCGCGCGGCTTGGGGGGTTCCGGGGGCGGAGCCTTGTTCTCGGGGTAGGTCTCGACGACGATCGGCGGCTCCCAGATCCTGCGGATCTCCTCGCCTTTGGCCAGCGCCAGCGCGGTCAGCGCGGCGCCGTGCACCAGGAGGACGACGGCGAGCGTGGTCGGGCTGCCGTTTTTCTGCTGGTAGAAGGTTCCTTCCATCATGGCCTCTCTCCTGCTTCGGTCGCTGTGCGACTCGTGAGACATTATCTCATAACATAATGATACAATGTCACACAAGTGGACAAAGTTCCAATGGAGGGAGACCCGTCATCCCGGCGAAAGCCGGGCCTCGTGGAGACCCGCTGGGACTTGCTGTCGGGAGGTCCCGGCTTTGGCCGGGATGACGAGCTTATATCGCCGCGCGCAGCCTCGCGGCCGTCTCCTCGCGGCCGATCAGAGGCAGCAGGGTGGCCATTTCCGGCCCGCTCTCGCGCCCGGTGATGGCCAGCCGCAACGGGCGGAACAGCGCCTTGCCGGTCCGGCCGGTCTCCTCTTTGAGCCGAGCGACGAGCTGCGGCCACGGCGCCTCGTCCCAGTCGAGCTCGGCCGCGGCCGCGGCGGCGGCTTCAAGGAGGTCGCGATCCTCCGCCGCCGCCTTCGCCTCGACATGGCCGTGGAGAATGTCCCACCAGTCGCCCGCTTCCCCGACCGTCTTGAGGTTGGGCCGGACCGCCGCCCAATCCTCCGCGCCCATGCCGGCGGGAAGCCGAGCCGCCACCGCTTCGAAGGGCAGCTGGTGGACGATCCGGGCGTTGAGCTGGGCGAGCTCGTCGAGGTCGAAGCGCGCCGGCGCCCGCCCGAACGTGGCGAAGTCGAACGTTTCGACCAGCGGCCCGGCGTCGGTCACCGGCTCGACCGGAAGGCTGGTTCCGAGCCGCGCGAGCTTGGCGACCAGGGCGATCGGTTCGATCCCGTCCTCCCTCAGCGAATCGGCGCCGAGCGAGCCGAGCCGCTTCGACAATTTGCCTTCCGACCCGACCAGCAAGGCCTCGTGGGCGAAGGCGGGCGGCCGTGCCCCGAGCGCCTCGAACATCTGGATCTGAAGCGCCGTGTTGGTGACATGGTCCTCCCCGCGAACGACGTGGGTGACGCCCATGTCGATATCGTCGACGCTGCTCGGCAGCATGTAGAGCCAGGAGCCGTCCTCGCGCCGCACCACCGGATCGGAGAGCAGGGCCGGCTCGAAATGCTGGCGGCCGCGGATCAGATCTTCCCACTCGATCGCCGCCTCGTGATCGAGACGAAAGCGCCAGTGAGGCCGCCGCCCCTCCGCCTCGAGCCGGGTCCGCTCTTGCTCGCTCAGCGCTAGGGCCGCGCGGTCGTAGACGGGCGGCTTGCCGCGCGACAGCTGGACCTTGCGCTTGAGGTCGAGCTCCTGCGCCGTCTCATAGGCGGGATAGACGCGGCCGCCGGCGCGCAGCCGTTCCAGCGCCACCTCGTAGCGGGCGAACCGCTCCGACTGGCAATACTCTTCGTCGGGCGCGAGGCCCAGCCAGGCGAGGTCCTCGCGTATCCCGGCCGCGTGCGCCTCGCTCGACCGCTCCTTGTCGGTATCGTCGAGCCGAAGGATGAACCGCCCGCCATTCTTTCTCGCCCACAGCCAGTTGTGGATAGCGGTGCGGATGTTGCCGACGTGGAGCCGCCCGGTCGGCGCGGGGGCGAAGCGGGTGACGACGGTCATGGTCGGCGCTGTAGGACGCGGCGCTCGGAGCGGCAACGCCCCGCTTGCCTTCATCCGGCTTGCCCCTATGGAGTCGCGGGCAGGCGCTCCCGGAGACTCTCCCATGAAGCTGATGGCCGGCAATTCCAACCTGCCGCTGGTGAAGAGCATCGCCGCCTATCTCGAAATGCCGGTGACCGAAGCGAGCGTGCGCCGCTTCGCGGATGAGGAGGTGTTCGTCGAGATCCACGAGAACGTCCGCGGCGAGGACGTGTTCGTCGTCCAGTCGACCTCCTACCCGGCCAACGACAATCTGATGGAGCTGCTCATCTGCATCGACGCGCTTCGGCGCGCTTCGGCGAAGCGGATCACCGCGGTCCTCCCTTATTTCGGCTATGCCCGGCAGGACCGCAAACCCGGCCCGCGTACCCCCATCTCGGCCAAGCTGGTCGCGAACCTGATCACCGTCGCCGGCGCCAACCGGGTGCTCTCGATCGATCTCCACGCCGGCCAGATCCAGGGCTTCTTCGATATTCCGACCGACAATCTCTACGGCGCCCCGGTCATGTCGGAGGACATCAAGGCCCGCTTCAGCGGCCGGGCGATCACCGTCGTCTCGCCCGACGTCGGCGGAGTCGTCCGTGCCCGGGCGCTCGCCAAGCGCCTCGCCAACGCCCCGCTCGCGATCGTCGACAAGCGCCGCGAGAAACCGGGCGAATCGGAGGTGATGAACATCATCGGCGACGTCCAGGGCCGCTTCTGCGTCCTCATCGACGACATCGTCGATTCGGCCGGCACCCTGTGCAACGCCGCCGCGGCGCTCAAGGAATCCGGCGCCGAGGACGTCGTCGCTTATTGCACCCACGGCGTCCTGTCGGGCGCCGCCGTCCAGCGGGTCGAGAATTCCGACCTGACCGAGCTGGTCATCACCGATTCGATCCAGCTCAGCGAAGCGGCAGTGGCCAGCCCCCGCATCCGCGCCCTCCCGATCGCGCCGTTGCTGGCCGAGGCGATCAAGCGCATCGCCGACGAGACCAGCGTGTCGAGCCTGTTCGACTAGCTATGATGTACGACGAGATTGTACGCACCCACTACTTCCACGAGGTGGAGCGCAGGCGAGAGCTGAATTCCTCCCTGACGCTTCCCCTGGGCGTCCTGACAGCGCTCTTCGCCGCTATTGCGGCAATGCTGGGAAGCATCTCAATCCCGTTCGACCGGGTGGAGCAAGTGCTTGCAATACTCTGCGGTTTCAGCGCCTTGGCCGGAGGCGTGGCCATTTCCTACGCGCTTCGTGCCGTCATCGGCTATACCTACCGGCATCCTACTTCGATGGGCAGCTTGGCTCAGTGGCGAGAAAAGGCGCTGTCGGAAGGCATAAGCAGGCACCGCGTGGATGAAGACATTCAGCAAATAATGGCCGATCAATACGCCCAAGGTGCGGAGAAAAACTCGGTCAACAACGACCGCAAATCGGGCTATATTCACACCGTCGGTATTTGGGTCGCTATTTGCCTTGCGCTGGTCATCCTGTCCGGATTGCCTTATGTTTATTCGCGGATGATGGCCGCTCCCCAATTCCCCCCGGCTGAGGGAGCGGCGTGACACGATTGCGGGGCTCAGGAGCAACTCGTGAGCAGCAACGACGAACGGAGGGGCCCGCCCCCGCCACCGCCACCGCCTCCACCGATGCGGGACATTAAGGAAACCGAAAGACCGAAGGGTCCCCCCCTCAGGTTCATCTAACGCGATCGAGCAGAGCCTGCGCCGCGGCGCAAGGGTTGCATCGGAACAGACGCCCCTCTATAGGCGCGCTCTCTTTCCAGCTTTGGAAGAATGAACGGCCCGGCCGAAAGGGCTGCCGTGGCCGTTCTCAAACGTCGCGCCGCTGGGCGCACAAGGAGACGAAAATGCCCAAACTGAAGACCAAGAGCGGCGTCAAGAAACGCTTCAAGCTCACCGCCACCGGCAAGGTGAAGCACGGCGTCGCCGGCAAGCGCCACCGGCTGATCAGCCACAACGCCAAGTACATCCGCCAGAACCGCGGCACCGAAGTTCTCGCCAAGGCCGACACGGCCCGAGTGAAGCTCTGGGCGCCCTACGGCCTGAACTAGGAGGTACTGAGACATGGCACGCGTCAAAAGGGGCGTGACGACCAAGGCTCGTCACAAGCGGATCCTCGAGCAGGCGAAGGGC
>JAXDPG010000265.1:0-2825 GCA_034668485.1 Sphingomonadales bacterium | reverse complement strand
CATTCCGAACGAGCTGGCGAAGCCGGAGAGCATCGTCATCGACGACCACAGGCCGAGCCCGACCGCGATCAGGCGCCCGCGATACCAGCTGTCGGCGAGGCGGCCGAGCGGGATGCCGAACAAAGCGTAGAAGACGGCGAAGGCGGTGCCGTAGAGGAAGCCGATCTGGGCGTCGTCGACCTTGAGGTCGTGCTTGATGTCCTGGGCGAGGATCGAGATGATCTGCCGGTCGATGAAATTGACGATGTAGACGAGGACGAGGACGAAAAGCGCGTACCAGGCATAGCGGGTGATGCGGAACGGAGCGGCAGCGGTTGCAGCAGGGTCGGACGCCATACAGCCTCGCGTTGTGCTCGTGTCCCCTTCTGGCTAGCAGAGCGGCACGCTTTGGCAAGGCATCGCCCATGAAGAGCTCCGTCCTGTTCGTCTGTCTCGGCAACATCTGCCGCTCGCCTCTCGCCGAGGCTGCTTTCCGGCGAGCGGCGGAGCGGCTCGGGCTCGACGTCGAGATCGATTCCGCCGGCACCGGGGACTGGCATATCGGTTACCCGCCCGATCCGCGCGCGGCGGCCGTCGCCCAGCGCAACGGCATCGACATCTCGCACCTCAAGGCGCGGCTGGTGACGAGCGACGACTTCCGGCGCTTCGATCATATCGTGGCGCTCGACGCCAACAACCTGCGCGACCTGGAACGGCTGCGGCCCGCCGACGGCACGGCACGGCTCTCCCTGCTCCTCGACCATGTCGAGGGGCGGCAAGGGGAGGCGGTGGCGGATCCCTATTATGGCGAGGCCGCTCATTTCGATTCGGCCTGGGCCGATGTAACGGCGGGCGCGGAGGCGCTGGCGCGCCGGATCGCGGCGGGCGGATGACCGTTTTCGCCCGCCGGGTGGCCGAGCTGACCGGCGTCGCCGAGGATCAGCTCGAGCGACTGGCGGGGGGCGACCTTTCGGAAGTGCTGCTGCTGAAGCGGCCCGACGGGCGCTGCACAGTCGCCAAGGGCGGACCGGCGGTGGCCACGGAAGCCGCGATGCTGCGCGCCTTGGCCGGGGTCGGCATTCCGACGCCGATCGTCGAGGGGGAGCATGACGGGATGCTGCTGCTCGAGCATGTCCCCAACGACGGCGTGTTCAGCCCCAATGCCTGGGCCGACATCGGCAGGGCGGTAAAGCGGCTCCACGCCCGGACGGGCGAGCGCTACGGCTGGCCGGTCGACTACCGGATCGGCACCGTCACGCTCGACAATCGCCAGACCGGCGACTGGCCCGCTTTCTGGGGCGAGCAACGGCTGATGGCGACCGCCAGCATCCTCGACCGGCCGGTCCGCGAGCGGGTCGAACGGCTCGCCGCACGGTTGCCAGGCCTGCTCCCGGCGTCGCCGCCGCCGGCCTTCCTCCACGGCGATTTGTGGACCGGCAACATTCTCGTCGCCGGCGGTCGGCTCGCCGCTCTGATCGACCCCGCCTGCTACGGCGGCCACGCCGAGGTCGACCTCGCCATGCTGACCTTGTTCGGCGAGCCTCCGGCCGCATTCTGGGAAGCCTATGGGCCGCTCGAGCCTCGGTGGGAGGATCGGCGGCCCATCTATCAGCTTTTCCCCGCTTTGGTGCATCTGCGCCTGTTCGGGGCGACCTATGCCGACATGGTGGAGCGGCTGCTCGCTCGGGTGGGCAAGTAGCAGACTGCACGCTTGACTCGGTCGCATAGTTCGTTATTTGCCTAAATAACGAACAAAGGGTCGCTTCATGCTCACCACCGGACTGACCGCACTCGCCATGGCCGTTTCACAAGCGGCCGCCACTCCGACCGCCGCAAGCGAGATCGAGGCACCGGGTCCGTCGGGCGCCTTGCGTGGGACGATGCTGCGGCCTGCCGGGGCGGCGGCTCTTGTGCTGATCATCCCTGGATCGGGACCGACCGACCGTGACGGCAACAGCCCGTTGGGGGTCGCGGCCGCGCCCTATCGCCAGCTCGCCGAAGGCCTGGCGGCCCGTGGCATCGCCACCGTCAGAATAGACAAGCGCGGCATGTTTGGCAGCGCGAGCGCCACTGCCGACGCCAACGCAGTGACGATTGCCGATTATGCGGACGACGTTCATGGCTGGGTCAAGGCAGTACGGTCGCATACCGGCGCCCGCTGCGTCTGGCTGCTCGGCCACAGCGAGGGCGGGCTGGTGGCGTTGGCGGCTGCGCAACGGCCTGACGGCATTTGCGGCCTGATCCTGGTCGCAGCGCCCGGGCGCAAGGTCGGCACGGTGATGCGCGAGCAGCTTCGCGCCAATCCCGCCAACGCACCTCTGCTCGACGAGGCCATGGCCGCGATCGACAGCCTGGAGGCGGGGAGACGGGTCGAAGCGGCGGCGCTCCACCCGGCGCTGCAGCCCTTGTTCGCGCCGCAGGTCCAGGGCTTCGTGATAAGCCTTTTCTCCTATGATCCGGCAGAGCTGGTCGGGCGTGTAGGCAAACCGGTGCTGATCGTGCAGGGCCAGCGCGACCTGCAGGTCGCGGAGGCGGACGCCAGGCGCCTCGCCGCGGCGGATCCGCGCGCGAAGCTGGTTCTCCTACCCGGCGTCAACCATGTGCTGAAGGCGGTGGCGAGCGACGACCGCGCGGCCAACCTGGCCACCTATGCCGATCCGGCGCTGCCGATCGCCCCGTCGGTGGTCGGCACGATCGCCGATTTCATCCTCTCGGCCGGTCCGGGGCGCGTGAGGCAGCCATGAACGTGGTCTTCGAGGCCCTGGCGCACCCGACGCGCCGCGCGATCCTCGAGATGCTGAAGCGCGGATCGAGGACGGCCGGCGAATTGGCGCAGGCCTTCGAGG
>JAXDPG010000264.1:0-3323 GCA_034668485.1 Sphingomonadales bacterium | reverse complement strand
TGAGGAGGAGGAGATTGCCATCGGTCTTGGCGGCGCGCAGCCTCGCCGCCCATTTTGCCGGCTCCCAATAAGTGACTCGCGGATCGTTGAGTCCGCCGGTGATCAGCATCGGCGGATAGGCCTGCGGCTTGACATTGTCGTAGGGGCTGTAGCTTCGGATCAGCTCGAACGCCGCCTTGTCCTCGATCGGATTGCCCCATTCGGGCCATTCCCCCGGGGTGAGCGGAAGGCTCTCGTCGAGCATGGTATTGAGCACGTCGACGAACGGCACGTCGGCCACTACGGCACCCCACAAATCCGGATCGGTATTGGCGACGACGCCCATCAGCTCGCCGCCGGCCGAGCCGCCCTGGATGGCGATCCTGCCGGGGCCGGTGAAGCCGGCGTGGATCAGGCCTTTGGCGGCGTCGACGAAATCGTTGAACGTGTTGGTCCGCCGGTCGAGCTTGCCGTCGAGGAACCAGCCATAGCCGAGGTCGTCGCCGCCGCGGATATGGGCGATGGCGAAGGCGAAGCCGCGGTCGAGCAGGCTGATCCGGCCGGTCGAGAAGGCCGGCGGCACCGCATAGCCATAAGCGCCGTAGGCATAGAGGAAGAGCTTGCCCCGGCCGTCCTTGGCGAAGCCCTTCGGATAGACCACCGACACCGGCACCTGCCGGCCGTCGCGCGCCGGCAGCATCAGGCGCTCGGTCCGGTAGCGCGAAGGATCGTAGCCCGACGGGATTTCCTGGACCTTGAGCGTCTCCAGGCGGCAGTCGGCCGGATGATAGTCGTAGATCGTCGTCGGGGTCACCATCGAGGAATAATGGAGGCGGTAGGCCTCCGGCGCATATTCGGGATTGCCGCCGAATCCGGCCGAATAACTGGCCTCGCCGAAGGGGATGCGCTCCTCGGCGCCGTCGTAGGAGCGCAGGCGCAGCTGATCGAGGCCGTCCACCCGCTCCGAAATGGCGAGATGGTCGCGATAGGCCGTAACGCCGCGCAGATAGACTCGCTCGGAGCCCGCGATCACCGTCGTCCATTGGTCCGGACGGGCGGGGTCCGCCTCGGCGAGCCGGAAATTGACGTGATCGTCGTTGGTAAGGATCCACAATTTCCCGTGCGCCGAGTCGACCGAATATTGGCGCTTGTCCCGGCGCGGCGAGATCAGGGTGAGCGGCGCCAGAGCATCGCCGGCGGGCACGAACCGCACTTCATTGGTGGCATTGTCGCCGGTGGCGATCAGGATCAGGCTGCGGTCCTGCGAGCGGGAGACGCCGACGCTGAAGCCGAGCTCCTCGGTCTCCTCGTAGAGCGTCCTGTCTTCGGCGATCGGGCGGCCGAGCCGATGATAGCGTGCGCGGTAGCTGCGCCAATGCTCGTTGACCTCGGTGAACACCACGCCGGCGCTGTCGCTGGTCCACACCGGTTGGCCGATGCCGACGTCGGTGACCGTCTCCAGATCCTCCCCCGTGGCGAGGTCGCGGATGCGCAGCGCGAATCGCTCGGAGCCCGAATCGTCGACCAGAGTGGCGGCGAGCCGGCCGTCCGGGCTCACCTCGAGCGCACCGAGGCGGAAATAGTCCCGGCCCTCGGCAGCGGCCGGTTCGTCGAAGATCACCTGCTCGGCGCCGCCCCCCGCCGGCCTGCGGCACCAGGTTCGATATTGCGACCCGGGCGCAAACGCCCACCAGTAGAGCCAGTCGCCGTCGCGGACCGGGACCGAGGATTCGTCTTCCTTGAGGCGCCCCTTCATCTCCTCGAACAGGGTCTCGACGAGGCCGGCATGCGGCGCCATCGCCGCTTCGAAATAGGCGTTCTCGGCCTTGAGATAGGCGAGCACGTCCTCGTCCTCGACCGCCGGATAGGCCGGGTCCCTGAGCCAGGCATAGCGATCCTCGATCGTGTGGCCGTGGCGTTCATAGGAAAAGGGGCGCGGCTCGGCGCGGGGCGGGTCTGGAAGGGTCATGCTCTCTTTCGTGAGGAAGCCGGCTGGTCTATTCCGACACGCCCATAGCGACGCGTGAGGATTTTGCCATGTCGACCTACGAAGCCCGCCTCGCCGCCCTGCGCGAGCAGCTCAAGGCGGACCGCCTCGACGGCTTCGTCGTGCCGCTGACCGACGAGCATATGAGCGAATATGTCGGAAGCTACGCCCAGCGCCTCGCCTGGCTGACCGGCTTCCAGGGCTCGGCCGGCTCGGCCGCGGTGCTGCCGGAGGAAGCGGCGATCTTCGTCGACGGCCGCTACACGCTCCAGGTCCGCGACCAGGTCGACGGCAAGCACTGGTCCTACCAGTCGATTCCGGAGACGAGCATCGCCGACTGGCTGAAGGTCCACGCCCCCGACGGCGGCCGCATCGGCTACGATCCCTGGCTTCACACCAAGGACTGGGTGGCGCGCGCCAAGGAGGCGCTGGCCGAGAAGGGCGCCGAGCTGGTCGCCGTCCAGCGCAACCCGATCGACGCCGTCTGGGCCGACAAGCCGGAGCCGTCCAAGGCGCGGCTGGTGGTCCACCCCGACAGCTTCACCGGCAAGTCGTCGGCGTCCAAAAGGCAGGAGATGGCCGACTGGCTGCACGAGCAGAAAGCCGACGCGGCGGTGCTCTCCGCGCTCGATTCGATCGCCTGGACCTTCAACGTCCGCGGCCAGGACGTCGAGCACACGCCGGTCGCCCTCTCCTTCGCCCTCGTCCATGACGACGGTACCGCCGACCTGTTCGTCGCCTCGGAGAAGATCGGCGACGATGTCCGCCAGCATCTCGGCAACGGCGTCCGAATCCACGAGCGACATGCGTTCGAGCCGCATCTGCGCTCGCTCGCCGGCAAGACCGTCGTCGCCGACCCGGAACGCGCCGTCGCCGCGATCTTCGAGGCACTTGGGAAAGCCGGCGCGAAGATCGTGCAGAAGCGCGACCCGGCCGTCCTCCCCAAGGCGCTCAAGAACCGGGCCGAGATCGAAGGCCATCGGGCCGCCCAGGCCCGCGACGGCGCGGCGCTCAGCCGCTTCCTCCACTGGCTGTCGGTGGAGGCGCCGAAAGGGACGGTGGACGAGCTGATCGCGGTCGAGAAGCTGCAGCAGTTCCGCCAGGCCTGCGGCGACCTTCGCGACACCAGCTTCGACACCATTTCCGGCGCCGGTCCCAACGGCGCCATCGTCCACTACCGGGCGAGCGAGGAGACCAACCGCAAGCTCGAGATGAACTCGATCTACCTGGTCGATTCGGGCGGCCTGTATCCGGACGGCACGACCGACGTCACCCGCACCGTCGCGATCGGTGCGCCGACCGCGGAGATGCGCGACCGCTTCACCCGAGTCCTCAAGGGCCATATCGCCGTCGCCCG
>JAXDPG010000263.1:0-2760 GCA_034668485.1 Sphingomonadales bacterium | reverse complement strand
CCGGATAGGGGAAGGGCGGGGACATTGGCCGACTATAAAGCGGCAGGAACGAAAGTGAAACGCCTCTTGTCCCTCTCCTCTCCCGCGAAAGCGGGAGAGCGGCTCACCTGCCCAATGCCCGAACCAGCATCGCCTTTACCCGAGCCACCAGCTCCGGCGTCCTCCGGCCGAGAATTCCGCGCGCTGCTTCCGGCAAATGCGCGGCCGGGTCGCCATGATCCTGGAAGATGTAGAAGTCGAACAGGGCCCGCCACGCCTCGC
Organism: Sphingomonadales bacterium; assembly: GCA_034668485.1. Taxonomy (GTDB): domain Bacteria; phylum Pseudomonadota; class Alphaproteobacteria; order Sphingomonadales; family Sphingomonadaceae; genus Allosphingosinicella. Next base: position 2,499 of record JAXDPG010000263.1, on the reverse strand, counting down.
GCTCGCGCGGCGGCAGGTCCTTCATCGTGATCGCGGCGTGATAGAGCGCATTCAAAGGCGTCAGCAACGGCGGTTCGCCGTCGCGCCACCAGAAATTGACCATCGCGCCCAGTTCGTCGAGCGAGGCGACGGCGTGCCACCACAGGCTCGGCAGATAGAGGGCGTCGCCGGGGCCGAGCTCCGCGGTCTCCGCCGTCTCGAGCGCGTCGCGGAAGCGCGGGTGGCGCTCCAGATCGGGGTTTTCGAGGTCGACCAGGCTGGTCGGCTGGCCGGCGAGGGTGAAGTCGAGCGGGCCCACGTAGAGGTTGGCGACCTGCCCGGTCGGGAAGAGGGTGAAGCGGCGGCGGCCGGCGACGACGCAGGCGAGGTTCTGGGGCAGGTCCCAATGGGCGGCGGTACGGGTGCGGTTGCCGAGCCAGAGCGACGCCAGCCGCTCGCGCTTCGGGTCGAGCAGCGGCATCTCGATCTCGGGCAGGAGCCCGGGGAGGTGGCGGGGAATGGGAATCGCGCCCGCATAGATGGAGAAGGGCGCGGCGTGGCCGCGCTGGCGAAGCAGAAGGTCGAGCAGCTGGTCGACGGTGGCGAGGCGGCGATCGTGATTGAAGCCCTGCAGGTCCTGCGTGTACCCGAATCGGCCTTCGATCTCCGGCGGGCCGAACCAGGCTTCGAAGGGTGCGTCCGAGGCGGCGGCGCGAAGATGGCCGGCCAAAGCTTCCGCCCCCTCGAGCCGGACCGCCGGCCAGGCGGCGCAAAGGCCGCGCAACACGGCCGGCCGGCCGGCCGGGACGATCTCGCGCTCGAACCGCTCGCGGTCGGTCTCGCTGTATTCGGGAACGGGCCGCACGGCTCCCGACGCTAGCAGAGGGTCCCCGCCTCGGCTAGGAGCGCGCCATGGACGAGAAGGAAGCGATCCGCGCCGCGGCTTTGGCGTCGAAGGCCTGGCCCTACGAGGAGGCGCGCAAGCTCCTGAAGCGCTACCCGGACGGCCCGCCCTCGGGGGAGATCGTCTTCGAGACCGGCTACGGCCCGAGCGGGCTGCCCCATCTCGGCACCTTCCAGGAGGTGGCCCGCACCCTGATGGTCCGCCACGCTCTGTCCGAGATGGTCGATTGGCCGAGCCGCCTGATCGCTTTCTCCGACGACATGGACGGCATGCGCAAGGTGCCGCCCGGCGTGCCCGGCCAGGACATGATGCACGCCCATCTCGACCGGCCGCTGAGCCGGGTGCCGGATCCCTATGGCTGCGGCCACGACAGCTATGCGGCCCACAACAACAATCTGCTGCGCCAATTCCTCGACCGGTTCGGCTTCGAATATGAATTCCTCGCTTCATCCGACTGCTACCGGTCCGGCCGCTTCGACGACACGTTGAAGGAGGTGTTGCGTCGCTATGACGCGATCATGGCGGTGATGCTGCCGACCCTGGGCGAGGAAAGGCGCCGGACCTATTCGCCGGTCCTGCCGATCAGCCCCGAGAGCGGCAAGGTGCTGCAAGTGCCGATCGAGGTCGTCGATGTCGAAGCCGGCCTTGTCCGCTACGCCGATCCGGCGACCGGGCAGGCGGTCGAGCAGTCGATCCTCGCCGGCGGCGCCAAGCTGCAGTGGAAGGTCGACTGGGCGATGCGCTGGGTCGCGCTGGGCATCGACTATGAGATGTCGGGCAAGGACCTGATCGACTCGGTCACCCAGAGTTCGAGGATCGCCCGGATCCTGGGCGCCCGCCCGCCCGAGGGCTTCAACTACGAACTGTTCCTCGACGAGAATGGCGAGAAGATCTCGAAGACCAGAGGGAATGGCGTCACCATCGACGAATGGCTGACCTACGCTCCCGAAGAGAGCCTCGAATTCTACCTCTACCGCGAGCCGAGGAAGGCCAAGCAGCTGAGCTTCGGAATCATCCCAAAGGCGGTCGACGAATATCAGCAGTTCCTCGCCGCATACCCGGGCCAGGAATGGGAGAAGCGGCTCGGCAATCCGGTCCACCACGTCCACGCCGGCAAGGTGCCGGAAGCGCGGATGCCGTTGAGCTTCGCCTTGCTGCTGAACCTGGTCGGAGTCGCCTCGACGGACGACAAGGACCTGCTCTGGGGCTTCGTCAAACGCTACGCCCCCGAAGCCTCGCCGGAGACTCATCCGGAGCTGGATGCGCTGATCGGCCATGCTTTGGCCTATTTCCGCGACTTCGTCGCCGGCTCGCTGCGCCGCCGTCCGCCGGACGAGCGTGAGGCCGCGGCGCTTCGCGCCCTCGACGCCAAGCTCGCGGCGATGCCCGAGGGCACGTCGGCGGAGGACATCCAGACCGAGGTCTACGAGGTCGGCAAGGCCGCCGGCTTCGACAATCTTCGCGACTGGTTCCGGGCCATTTACGAGACGCTGCTCGGCACCGGCCAGGGGCCGCGCATGGGCAGCTTCATCGCCCTCTACGGCCTCGCCAACAGCCGCCGACTGATCGCCGAGGCGCTCGCTTCTGCCTGACACCATCGCCCCAGCGAAGGCCGG
>JAXDPG010000262.1:0-5679 GCA_034668485.1 Sphingomonadales bacterium | reverse complement strand
GAAATAGTCGGTCGGAGTGACGGTCGACGTGGTGCCGCTCTCGTTCGTCACCGACACGGCCGCGCGCTGGATCGAGACGGTGCGGCCCATCGTGTTGTAGGTGTAATTGGTCTGGGCGTTGCGGGCGTCCTTCTCCCAGGCGACCTCCCCGAAGGCGTTGTAGCCGCGGCTGAGGACGAGATCCTGGACCCCGCCTGCCTCGCTCAGCTGCCGCTTGGGAAGCCGGGTGGCGACGGCGAGGCCGCGCCTGTCGAGAATCGTGATGGTGGCGTTGATGCCGTCCACATAGCCGCCGCCGACCGTATAGGCGCCGTTGGCGGTGTCGACGGCAAGCGCCTGGTCGATGCTGAGGTTGGCGAGGTAGGTGCCTTCGCTCTCCAGCATCAGCGTCTGCTTGCCGTTGGCGTCGTACACGAAATAGCGCCAGACGCCGTCGCCCGAATTGGTCCGCCAGACGCGGCCGCGCGTGTCGTAGGCGAATTGCTCTTGCCAGAGGCCGTTGAGGCCGCGCTGGGAAATCTCGCCATAGGCGTTGTAGGCGATGTTCTGATAGTCGCCGCGGACCCAGGCGGAACCGTTCCAGGCCGCCAGCCCCTGCGAAGTGATCCGGCCGAGCGCGTCGCGCCCGTAGAGGACGGCCTCAGAGGCGCTGCTCGCCCCCGATTTCTCGCGAAAATAGCTCTCGCGGAGCAGGTTGCCGGCGGCATCATAGGCATAATAGCGCGTGTCGCCGGCGGCGTCGGTCAATGAGGCGAGGCGGCCGTCGGCGCCGTAGCTGTAGCGGGTGAAGCGATCGCCGGCGGAGAAGGACTGGCTGCCCTGGCGGGTCATCGTGAGGTTGTTGAGGCCGTCATAGGAATAACGGACCGTCGGCTGCACCGAGGCGCCGGTCTGATCGACATGCCCGGCACGGGTCTCGGTCGTCAGCCGGCCGCCGCTGTCATAGGCGTAGTCCACCGCGTCGCCGGTCGCCTCGGCCTTGTGGGTGACCTGGCCGAGGCCGTTGTAGAGGTAGCTGATCGTCGAGGTGGAGGGCGCCGCGACCAGCGTTCCGCTCGCATTGACGCTGTAAGCCGCGACGCCGGAGCGCTGCTCGGTCAGCCGGTTGCCGACCTTGTCGTAGGTGAAGTCGGTATGGCGGTCGTCGGGATGGACGTTGACGCCCGGCGTCGCCGTGCCGATGCCGAAGGCGAGCGTCGCGTAACGCCGCTCGGTCAGCACATTGCCCTCGGCGTCGTAGACGAGGACGGTCGCATAGCCTTCGGGGTCGATCTTCCCCCAGGCGCGGTTGAGCTTGTCGAAAAGCGTGTAGGTGATGCCGCCATTGGCGTCGGTCGACTTGATGACGTTGCCGTTCGCGTCATAGTCGAGGCTGGCGGTCAGGGTCGCGACCGAGGTCGCGTAGGAGGTGCCGTTCCAGGCGCCGATGCGGAGGCCGGCCATGCTGCTCGTCTTGAGCCGGTTGAGCCGGTCGTAGGTATAGCTCGTCTCGCGATACTCGCCGCCGGGCGCCGCCGGCGGCGGGCCGCCCGCCGTGGCGGGCAGGGCGATGGGGGTGCCGTACATCCGGTTCGAGACGACGTTGCCGTTCCTGTCGTAGACCCAGGTGGAAAGCGTTCCGGTCGCGCCGATATCGGCGATCTTCCGGTTCAGCCGGTCGTAATAGAAGAGCGTGCGCGAACCGTTGGCATCGACGCGCTCGACGATGTTGCCGCGCGCATCATATTTGATCTTGTCGCTCGGCGTGACGGTGCTGGCGCTGCTGAAATTGCTCTGGCTGAGGGCGCTGACCGCATCCTGGCGGGTCTCGATCAGCCGATCGAGCTTGTCGTAGATATAGGTGGTCGTGCGCTGTTCGGCGAGGCCGGCGGCCTCGACCATGAGGGTCCGGTTGCCGCGCGAATCATACTGGAAGCTGTTGGTGACGCTGAATGCGGTGACGTTGCCGTACATGTCGTAGGCGGCCATCGGCAGTGTCTCGGACGTCAGCAGGCTGCGGCGGTCGAAGACATTGGTGGTGAGGCCGCCGAGCTTGTTGCGGACGGTGGCCCGATCGCCGAACGCGTTCAGCGTATATTGCTCGTAATAACCTTCCGCGTCGGTCGTCCGGGTAAGGCGGCCGAGACGGTCGTACTGGAAGCTCGTCGTCGCGTCCTTGACGTGGGTCGCGTAGGTGGGGAGCACCGCCGCGCTGGCGGTATTGGTCGCCGCATTGTAGCGGCGGGTCACGCTGGTGACGTCGCCGAAGACGTCATAGGCCGTCTCGCTGACGTAATTCTCGGCGTCCCGGGTCGCGACCACCCGGCCGAGCCTGTCGTAATAGGTGTAGCTCGAATTGCCGAGCGCATCGACGGCCTGAACCACGTCGCCGAAGCGGTTATAGACGTTGGTGGTGACGGCGCTGGCGACCCCGTCGATCGGCGCCGTCCTGGTAAGAACCCGGCCGAGCGAATCGTAGCTGCGCGAGGTCGTGTTGCCGAGCGCGTCGACGACGGTCAGCAAATTGCCGATCGCGTCATAGCCGAAGGTCGTGGTCGCGGCCTCGGCAGTGAGATGGGCGCGGGTCTCGCTGAGCATCCGCCCGCCGGCATCGTAGGTCCGGTGCGTGGTCGCGGCGTCCGCGGTGCCGAAGGCGACCGTCTCGTCGACGACCTGGCCGAGCGCGTCATAGACATAATGGGTGACGATTCCGGCGCCGTCGGCGACGTCGCTCAGCCATCCCGCCGAATCATAGGTGTAGGTCGTGACGACCGCCGCCGCCGGCACCACGCCGATCATCGCCGCCATGCCCGTCTTCGTCGCCCCGTCGCCGACCGAATAGGCGGAAGGGTAACGGATCGTCTGGGTGCGCCGGCCCGCAATGTCGTAGCGGTTCTCGGTCACATAGCCTTCGGCGTCGACCGCATAGGCCAGCCGAGCGGAGGAGTCGAAGATCTGGCGCGTGACCCGGTTGCCGGCGTCGCCGGCATGGCTCGAGGCCCAGCTCTGCATCGTCGCCAGGGCCTGGTCGCCGGCGACGGTGTAGGCGGCGCTGAAGCGGGTCTCCTTGAGGACGTTGCCCGCCGCATCGTAGACCAGGGCGGCGGTGGCGCCCTCGGCGTCGATCTCGAAGGCCACCCGGCCGGCGCCGTCGTAGACGGAGCGGGTGGTGCGGTTGGCGGCGCTCGAGGCGAGGCCGGTGGCGCTGAGCTGCCCCTGGACGTAGGCGAGCGAGTAGCTGCTGCTGGCCGCGATCGCCCCTGCATAATCGACCTTGCGGATGAGCTGGCCGGCGGCGTCGTAGACGAACTCGGTCGGGTGGCCGGCGCCGTCGATGGTGAACCGGATCAGCCCGCGCTGGTCGTAGACATGGTCGACGCGGCGGTCGGAGCCGCTCGTTCCGGCGCTGGCGAGCAGCTGGGCGAAGGTGCCGGTGAGACGCAGGCCGGCCGCGACCGGATTGGCGTAGGCGATCTCGCGGATCTTCTGGCCGGCGGCGTCGTGGAAGACCTGGCTGAGCCCGCCGGCGCCGTCGAGAACGCCCACGAGACGGCCGTCGCTGTCGTAGAAATTGCGGGTCGCCCGGTCGGTGGCGGAGTTGCTACCCGGCAGAAAGGGCGTGACCGGGGTGCTGCCCTTGAAGAACGAGATCCAGGCGGCGTCGAAGGGGGTGGCGTAGGAGGTGGTCGAGACGAGGCGCGAGGCGCCGTCATAGGAGAAGAGGTTCGCCCGGCCGACGCTGTCGATCGTCTCGATCAGCTGGTCGGCCGAATCGTAGATCCGCCACGCCCACTCGTCATTGGCCGACGCGACCGGGCGCAGCCCGGCGAGCGGATCGGTCGGCGTCGGCCCGGCGGGCCCGCCGCTTTGCCTCGCGAACAGGCGGACATTGTCGATCGAGGCGCCGGCGTCGTCGACCATGCCGAGGCTCTTGAAGCGGAGCGTGTTGTTGCCGGCGACGGCCCTGACGAAATAGCTCTTGGTGCGCATCGCCGTTCCGGTCTCGCTCACCGTCGCGACGAGCACGTTGTTCCACCAGACCTCGAAGCTGCCGCTGGCCGCGGTCGTCCGGTTGGCATGGTCGAACTGGAGCTGCATCAGCTGGTCGGCGGCCAGGCCGCTGATCGTCTGGCTGATGTCCATGTTGCCGCCGCTCGGCGCCGGCTGGGTCCGGAACAGCCGCACGTTGTCGAGCGTGGCGCCGACGGTATCGACCGTGCCGGTGCTCTTGAACCGGACCGTGTTGGTGCCGGCGACGGCGACCAGGTCGTAGGCTTTGGTCCTGACGGCGGTGCCGGCCTCGTCGATGATCGCGACCAGTCCATTGTTCCAGTAGACCTCGAAGCTGCCGCTGCCGGCGGGCGCGCGGTTGGCATGGTCGAACTCGAGGTGGACGATCTCGCCGGCCGAGAGGCCGGTCACGGCCTGGCTGATGTCCATGTTGCCGCCGTTCGGCGGAGTCACCGTGCGGAAGAGCCGGACGTTGTCGAGCGCCGCTCCGACCCCGTCGACCGCGCCGAGGCCGACGAAGCGGACCGTGTTGTTGCCCGCCTGCGCGGTGAGGAAGAAGGTCTTCGTCCTCATCAGCTCGTCGATGTCGGCATCGTCGATCGTCGCGACATGCTCGCCGTTCCAATAGACGGCGAAAATATTGTCCTCGACGTTCGGCAGCGCGGCGTGATCGAACTGCAGCTGCATGATCTCGCCGGCGGCGAGGCCCGACACCGTCTGCGAGATGTCCATGTTGCCGCCGGCATTGTCATAGAGCCGGACGTTGTCGAGCCAGACCCCCTTGCCGTCGGTCACGCCGATCTCGCGGAACCGAAGCACGTTGTCGCCGACGCGACTGAGCACCGAATAGGTTTTGGTGGTCAGAGTCTGGTCCTGGGTGCCGAGAACGGCGATCTTGATGCCGTTCCACCAGATTTCCAGCGCGCCGCTGTTTTCATAGTCTTCCACATCGAAGACCATGCCGGCCTTGTTGGCGTAGTCGAACTTCAGAGTCAGCTGCTCGCCGCCGACCATGTTGGAGATGGTCTGGCTGATGTCCATTCGGCTGTCGAAGCCGCCGCCCGATTCCATGTCGAGGTAGAAGTTGCCCTCGGTCGACGCGACTCCGTCGGTGCCCGAGTTGATCTGCTCGAAGCCCTGGCTGTTGGCCTTGACCCAGCCGGGGATGTTCTGCGCGGCGTCGTTCATCCGCCCCGTCGTCGTCGCAGTCCAGGTCGTCGCCGATTGCTCGAACCCGCCATTGACGATGAGGTTGGGCGCGGCGACCATCTCGTAGAGCCGCACGTTGTCGAGATAGACGCCCTTGGCGTCGCCGCCGGCGCCGATCTCCTTGAAGCGCAGCACGTTGTCGCCGGCGGTGCTCGTGACCGCGAAGCTCTTGGTGGTGAGCGCGGCATCGGTGGAGGCGACGATGCCGATCTTTACACCGTTCCACCAGACTTCCAGCGAGCCGCTATTGTCGAAGCCGCCTTCGCCGTCGGGGACGGTCCCGGCGATGTTGGCGAAGTCGAACTTCAGGATCAGCTGCTTGCCGGCGGCGAGCCCGGTGATGGTCTGGCTGATGTCCATCCGGCTCTCGGCGCCGCTGTTCGCCTCCATGTCGAGGTAGAAGTCGCCGTCGCTGGCGGCGACCCCGTTCGCGCCCGAATCCATCTGCTCGAAGCCTTGGGCGTTGCTCTTGACCCAGCC
>JAXDPG010000261.1:0-4491 GCA_034668485.1 Sphingomonadales bacterium | reverse complement strand
TCGGCAGCGGCCGGCCGTTCACCGCGAGCAGGACGTCGCCGGCGACGAGGCCCGCGCGCGCGGCCGGGGTTCCCGCCAGAACCGTCAGAATCCCCGGGCCGCGGTCGAGGCGGTAGCGGGCGACCATCAGCGGCCGGTCGCCCGGCTCATATTCGGCGAGGTGGTGGTAGAGCAGCCCGGTCAGCGGATAACGTTCGGGGCATGAAGCGGAGCCCGCCAGGGCCAGCCGATAGGCGACGAGGCCGACCCTCAGATCGTCCTGCCGAAGCGTCGTCGAGCCTGCGAGCGCGGCCGCCGGGGGCTGGGGCGGGGCGAGACTCCCCGGAGCCTGGGCCGAGAGCAGGAAGGCCGCGAGCGGGACGAAGGCAGCGCGGCGCAACGCGCGGCCGAGGCCGGGCCGGTCACTCACCAAAGACCTCTCACGCACAAGAAATGGCCGGATGAAGAAGCTCTTCATCCGGCCAAAAACTCAAACGGGCTGACGTCCCGGCGAACCCTTACGGGCTGTGCGGCAGGTCGTTGTCGTCGCCGCCACACTGGTTAGTGGCGACGCAAAGACCAAGGATGATCGCGATGAGCGCGATCAGCGGAATGATGAAGCCGCCGCGCAGCTGGTCGCCGTTGGCGGTCTCGGTTGCCGGCGTGATTTCCTGCGTGGCCGCAGCCGCGGTGGCCGCCGTCGTCTGTGCCATCGCCACGGTCGGCGCCGTCACCAAGGCGATTGAGGTCGCCGCAGCAATAAGTCCCTTGAAAGCCACGTCAGCTTCTCCCTTCGTACTCGAGTCTGATCTTCTCGGTTTCGCGGCCCTACCTAATCGACCGATCCGGGGCTGTCTACCCTGAAATGGCCATGCGCCTGAAATCCCGAAGCGCTTCCGTAGCCTCTGAGAAGTTACCGAAGCCTCACCGAAACGCGGCCCTCCGCAAATGGTTCATGGGGGCGAGCGAACCGTGACGGCTGTTGCTCCGAGGCCACACTGTCCGGGGATTGCGAGAATTGGCTTTTTGTTTCAGGGGGTTCGGGAACTCGCTCTGGGGAGGAGCCCGTGACCTCAGCCTTCCGCGTGCCCCGCCTGATCGCCGTGCTGGCGGCGGCCCTGCTCGCGCTGATCGCCGCGCCGGGCTGGGCGGCGGTCTCGATCACCTTCTATTCCAAGGAGTTGGGGGCCAGCTTCCCCCACGCCTTCGTTATCCTCGAGGGCACTCCCGACCGCGGCGGCCCGCGAATCGACGAGGATTACGGCTTCACCGCCAAGACGATCAGCCCGGCGATATTGTGGGGGAAGGTCCCCGGCGAGGTGATCACCGACCACAGCGTCTCCTACGTCAAGGGCAGCGACCGCCACTTCACCCTCACCCTCACCGATGCCGAATATGACCGCGCGATGGCGACGGTCCAGCGCTGGCGCGCCGCGAGCCAGCCCTCCTACGACCTCGACCGGCACAATTGCGTCCATTTCGTCGCCGAGATGGCGGCCAGCGTCGGGCTGGCGGTCGACACGAAGCGTTTCATGAAGAAGCCCCGCTCGTTCCTCGAAGCCCTGACCGGCGCCAACCGGGCGCGCCTCGAGGCCCGCGGCGCCGTACTGTACCGCGTCGCCGCGCCGGCGCCCGTCAAGCCGCACGCTTGACATTTGCGGCGGCCTCGAATGTTAGCCGCGGGGAACGGCCCAACCGCCGCCCCTCCTCGCCCTCCTGAAAAGCGAAGCTGAACGCCGTGCCTTCCTCCGAGCAGATCGTCGTCGTCGGGCTGGGCTATGTCGGCCTGCCGCTCGCCGTCGCCCTCGCCCGCAGCTACAGCGTCATCGGCCTCGACATCGACCAGCGCCGCATCGACGAGCTCAAGCTCGGCGCCGACCGCACCCGCGAGATCGAGCCGGAGACGCTTCGGGCTTCGCCGCTCAAGCTGACCAGCCGCGCCGCCGACGCCGCCGGGGCCGACGTCTACATCGTCACCGTGCCGACCCCGGTCGACGAGCGCAACCAGCCCGACCTGAGGCCGGTGATCGGCGCCACCCGCTCGGTCGCCGCGCTTCTCGACCGCGCCCGCAAGCCGGTCATCGTCTATGAGAGCACCGTCTATCCCGGGGTGACCGAGGAAATATGCGGGCCGCTGATCGAAGAGGTGTCGGGACTGCGGCGCGGCCGCGACTTCTTCCTCGGCTACTCGCCGGAACGGATCAATCCGGGCGACCGGGAGCATACGGTCGACAGGATCCAGAAGGTCATCGCCGGGGAGAACGAGGCGGTGTCGGACCGGCTCGCCGCCATTTACGGCGCGGTGACGAGCGGCGGCGTGTTCCGAGCCGCCTCGATCAAGACCGCCGAGGCGGCCAAGGTGATCGAGAACGCCCAGCGCGACATCAACATCGCCTTCATGAACGAAATCACCCAGATCTTCGCGCGGCTCGACCTGTCGATCTGGGACGTTCTCGCCGCCGCCGGCACCAAGTGGAACTTCCTCCCCTTCCAGCCCGGCCTGGTCGGCGGCCACTGCATCGGCGTCGATCCTTATTATCTCAGCCACCGAGCCCAGCAGCTCGGCCATCATCCGGAGGTGATCCTCGCCGGCCGCTCGATCAACGACGGCATGGGCCGCTGGGTGGCCGACACCCTGCACGAGCGGCTCGGGGGGAGGGCCGGCTCGGCGCTGGTCATGGGCCTCACCTTCAAGGAGGACGTGCCGGACCTGCGCAACTCGAAGGTGATCGACGTCATCCGCCGCCTCGCCGAGCTCGGCCACGCGGTGACGGTCCACGATCCGCTCGGCGACGCCGCCGAGGCGAAGCACGAATATGGCGTCGAGCCGTCCGCCGACGCCCTCGACCGGAGCTACGACCTCGTCGTCGTCGCCGTGCCCCACGCCGCCTATGGCGAGCTCGACGACTCGAAGGTCGCCGGCCTCGTCGCCGAGGGCGGCCTCCTCGCCGACCTCAAGAACCTCTACGCCGGCCGCGACCTGGCGGGCGTGGAGCGCTGGACGCTTTGATTCGGGGGCGATTGGGCGCGGAAGTTTCGGAAGTTTCCCGAAAAATAAAAATCCTTCCGATCAGTCCGGCCGCATTGATCGATTTCCCGATAAGTTCCGATTCGCCAGGAGTCCGGTTGGCGCCAACGCCGGCCGTTCGGGGTTCCGCATCAGGTCGCCGGAAGCGGATGTTCATTCACGATGAGCGCCGATATTCGCTTTCGACTCCGCGAGGAGGGCGGTGCGTCCTGCAAGGTGCCGGGAGCGGCGCTCAACCGCCCTGCACCGCCGGAATGGAGAGGACGAAGGTCATGCCGCGGCCGTCGTTCGGCGCCGCGGTGAGGCGGCCGCCATGGGCGAGGGCGATCTGGCGGGCCAAAGCGAGGCCGATGCCGGCGCCGCCTTCCTTGGTCGTGTAGAAGGGGACGAAAATCTCCTCGATCCGTTCGGCCGGAATGCCCGGCCCGTCGTCCCTCACCTCGAAGCGGAGCTCCCCGCTCTTCACCGCGCAGGCGAAGCGCACGGCTCCGCCCCCCGCTCCGGCGACGGCTTCGCCGGCATTGCGCAGCAGGTTCAGCAGCGCCTGGCGCAGCAGCCCGGCATCCGCCTCCAGCGGCACGGCGGCGACCGGCCGGGCGGCGGAGAAGGCGATGCCGCGAGCGCGCAGCTGAGCTTCCGCGAGCGCCTCGATGTCCGCGAGGAAGGTCGTCAGGTCCAGCGGCGCGAAGGCAGGAGCAGGCAGGTCCGCGATCGCGCGGTAGCGCTCGACGAAGTCGATCAGATGCCGGCTCTGTCGGGCGATGGTGTCCGCCGCCGCGCTGACCGCCGGCCTCCGGTCGCCCCGGGCCATCCGCGCAAGGCTTTCGGCCAGCGACGCCACCGGCGTCAGCGCGTTCATCATCTCGTGGGCGAGCACGCGAGTCATGGCGTGCCATGCGCCGACCTGGACCGCGTCCAGCTCCCCCACCACCGCCTGCATCGAGACCAGGCGCTGCGGTCCGCCGTCAGGAGTGGCGACGGCGCCGACCCAGACCAGCATGGAGCGGCCATCGGAGAGCGCGACGATCCGGCGGCCGCCGACCGGCAAAGCGAGGATTTCGGCCGCCGCCGGCCCGCCCAGCGCATCCTCCAGCCGCGCCGCCTCGCCGGCGAGGTCGCGCGCGGCGCGGTTGGCGAAGCGGATGCGGCCGTCGGGGCCGAGCGCGAAGAGGGCGACGGTGACCCCATCGAGCAGGGCCAGCGCCCGATCGAGCTGCTGCGCCCGCGCTCGTTCCTCGATGGCCGGGGAAGCACGGCCGTCCTCACGGCCGCGCAGCGCAGCCCGCATGATGTCCACCAGCAGCAAGGCGGCCGTCGCGGCGAGCACGAAGGCGCTGGCGAAATGCCTGGTTTCCGACAGCACCCGGAAGAGAAGGCCGATCGCGATCGCCACGAAGAGGAGCCGCCAACCGGCAGCGGAGACGATGTCGAGGCGGGCCTGGACGCTAGAGCCCATGCTTGGCCATGCGCCGGTAGAGCGCGGG
>JAXDPG010000260.1:0-2511 GCA_034668485.1 Sphingomonadales bacterium | reverse complement strand
TCAACGGGCTGTCGCGGACTTCGAAGCGGCCGCCCTCGATGCTGTTCAGGGGCACGTATTTCTCGCCGGTTGACTGGTCGACCCACACCGCGTGGCGATGGCTGAAGGTGCCGCGGCCACTGTCCTGGCCGGACAGGCGCACGCCATGGTCTTCCGCGAGCAGGCTGCCGAACGCGAGCGCCTCGGCGGTCGCCCAGTCGAACCCCTCGCCGGTCTCGAACATCGCCTTCTTGGCATCGAGGATGCGCTTCAGCGTGTTGTGGATGGTGAGGCCGTCGGGGACCGTCGTCAGCACCTTGCCGAGCCGCTGGAACTCGTCATCGCTGATCGCGGTGGCGATATTGCGCCGGCCCAGGACTGGCTCGTCGGGACGACCCAGACCCGCCCAGCGCCCCTCGAACCAATCCGCCTTGTTGGGCGCGTAGGCGGACGCGGCGGTGAACTCTTCCTCGAGGTGCGCGAGATAATCCTTGGTCTGCTGGTCGATCCAGGCCTGGTCGACGACCTTCTCGGCGATGAGGCGCTGGCCGTAGATCTGGCTGATTGGCGGGTGCTTTTTGATCGCCGCGTACATGAGCGGCTGGGTGAAGCTCGGCTCGTCGCCCTCGTTGTGGCCGAAGCGGCGGTAGCACCACATGTCGATGACGATGTCGCGGCCGAAGGTCTGGCGGAACTCGGTCGCGAGCTTGCAGCAGAAGGTGACCGCCTCGGGATCGTCGCCGTTGACGTGGAGGATCGGCGCCTGGACGCCCTTCGCCACGTCCGACGGGTAAGGCGAGGAACGCGCGAACTGCGGGCTGGTGGTGAAGCCGACCTGATTGTTGATGATGAAGTGGATCGTGCCGCCAGTCGCGTAGCCGGGAAGCCCGGAGAAGCTCAGGCACTCCCACACCACGCCCTGGGCGGCGAACGCGGCGTCGCCGTGGAGCAGGATCGGAAGCACGTGCCGGCCGTGCTTGTCCCCCTTGATCGTCTGCACCGCCCGCACCTTGCCGAGCACCACCGGGTCGACCGCCTCGAGGTGCGACGGATTGGGAAGCAGCGAGAGGTGGACCTTATTGCCATCGAACTCGCGATCCGACGAGGTGCCGAGGTGATATTTGACGTCGCCCGATCCGCCGACGTCGGCCGGGTTGGTCGCTCCGCCCGCGAATTCGTGGAAGATCGCGCGGTAGGGCTTGCCCATCACGTTGGTGAGGATGTTGAGCCGGCCGCGGTGGGCCATGCCGACGTCGATCTCCTCGACGCCCATCAACCCGCCATATTTGATCACCGCCTCGAGCGCGGGAACCGCACCTTCGCCGCCGTCGAGCCCGAAGCGCTTGGTCCCGACATATTTCTTGGCGAGGAATTTTTCCCACTGCTCGGCGTGGATCACCTTGGTCAGGATCGACTGCTTGCCCTCGGGCGTGAATTGGACGGTGTCCTCGACGCCCTCGATCCGGTCCTGGATGAAGCGCCGCTCCTCGACCTCGTTGATGTGCATATATTCGAAGCCGATGTGCCCGCAGTAGGTCGCCTGGAGCACCTTCACGATCTGCCGCACGGTCGCCTGCTCGAACCCCAGCGCGCCGCAGACCCAGATCGGGCGGTCGAGGTCGGCCTCGCCGAAATTGTGATAGGCGGGGGTGAGGTCCGCCGGCACGTCGCGGCGCGTGAGGCCGAGCGGATCGAGGTTGGCGGCGAGGTGACCGCGCACACGATCGGTGCGGATCAGCATCATCGCGCGGATACTGTCCTCGGCGGCGCGGCGGATTTCGTCGGGAGTCGCGCCTGATGCCGCGGCTTTCTCGGCGACCGCGGCCTTGAACTTCTCGATCGTCGCCTGGGTCGGGTCGAGCCCGAGGTTCAGCTCGTCGAGCTGCTCGACCGGCCAATTGGGCCGCTCCCAGCTCGGGCCGGCCTCGCGATCGATCATTCCGATGGCGGCGTTCACGCTACACCGTTTCCCGGCGAAGGCCGGGGCCCAGGCGCGGCGACAGCCGCGTCAAAAAGCGATGGATAGAGATCGTCCCAATCAAGATTGCTTTCCTCAATCCGCTTTACTTTCCAGGCTCGCTTCCATTCCTTCATCTGCAATTCGCGGTTCCGAGCTTCCTGCAGGTCGTCATAAGCTTCGAACCACACAAGCCGCTTGCATCCGTAGCGCTTTGTGAATCCGTGGATCAGGCCTTCGCGATGCTCGTACACCCGTTTGATGAGGCCGCTCGTCACTCCGATGTAGATCGCTCCATTCTTCCGGTTCGCCATGATGTAAACGAATCCGGACTTCATTCATTCTCCATCGTTCCGAAGCCTTCGGCTCCTGGGCCCCGGCCTTCGCCGGGGAACAATCATGCCGCTGCAAGCAACTCCTTCAAGGTCCGGCCGAGCTCAGATGGGCTTGGGCTGACGGTAATTCCAGCCGCCTCCATCGCCGCGATCTTGCTCGCCGCATCGCCCTTGCCGCCCGAGACGATTGCGCCGGCATGGCCCATCCGGCGGCCCGGCGGCGCGGTGCGGCCCGCGATG
>JAXDPG010000259.1:0-3106 GCA_034668485.1 Sphingomonadales bacterium | reverse complement strand
GAAGATCCGGCTCTTGCGTCCCCACGCGCTGTCCGCCCGGCTCGATCGCCGCTCGGCATCCTTATGGATCGCGGATGCGAATATGCTTACACGGGCATAGGGTAGTTCTGCGGCAGGCGGCGGTTGTAGACGCCCGGCCGCTCGACCCTCTCCGGAACCATCGCGCTGGTCGCGTCGAGCCTGCTCGTGGCGCCTCCTCGTGCTATCGCCGCCACGCGTTCGAACAAGGTCGGCCCGCGCCTCGGGGGAACCTCACTCTTCCCCGTCGAGCCGTCCGCATCGTGGGTCATGGGCGCCGAAATGATCGTCGACCGCATATTGTGACTGCTCAGAAGCAGAACCTCTTTTGCATCGGCGATCGATGCCGTGGGAGCGGGATTGGCCGCGAACAGGTCCGCCAATGCCGGCTCCAGGTCCATCACCTCCTTCGCCGTCGATGACGGCTGATTCAGGACGGTGGGTTCAACGCCCACCGTAGAAGGCAAGACCGCTGCGGGGAGCCGCGTCCGCACGGACTGTTGCGCGCGAGATGCCTCCGCTGCGATATCAAGCCCCGTCGCCACGATCGACACGCGCATGCTTCCGCGCATCAGCGGGTCGATCGCGGATCCCCAGAAGATGTCGGCCTCGGGGTCGATCAGGTCCTTGATGTAATTGGCCGCCTCGTCGATCTCCATCAGCCGCATGTCCTCGCCGCCGACGATCGAGATAAGCAGGCCGGAGGCCCCTTTGATGTCACCGTCGAGCAGTGGATTGGAGATCGCCATCTCCGCCGCGTGCATCGCGCGATTGTCGCCCGACGCTTCGCCGGTGCCCATCATCGCCTGGCCCATCCCGCCCATCACCGAGCGGATATCCGCGAAGTCGAGATTGACCAGGCCCGGCATGACCATCAGGTCGGTGATTCCGCGCACGCCCTGCTGGAGCACCTCGTCGGCGATCAGAAAAGCTTCCTTGAAGGTCGTGTCCGGGTTGGCGATGCGGAACAGATTCTGGTTCGGGATGACGATCAAGGTGTCGACGTGCCGCCGCAGTTCCTCGATCCCGGCCTCGGCGATGCGGCCGCGGCGCGTGCCCTCGAAGCTGAAGGGCTTGGTGACGACGCCGACGGTGAGGATGCCCTTGTCGCGCGCGGCCTTGGCGATAACCGGGGCCGCGCCGGTGCCGGTGCCTCCACCCATGCCCGCGGCGATGAAGCACATATGGCAGCCGTCGAGCGCGAGATTGATCGCGCCGATCGATTCTTCCGCAGCCGCCTTGCCGGTCGCCGCCACGGAGCCGGCCCCGAGGCCCCGGGTGATAGCGGCCCCGAGCTGAATCGGGTGAGCCGGGAACGCCGTCGTCAGAGCCTGCGCGTCGGTGTTGGCGACGACGAACTCAACCCCCGCAATATCGCCGGCGGCCATGTTTGCGACGGCATTGCCGCCGGCGCCCCCGACGCCGATGACGATGATGCGCGGACGCAATTCATCCGCGCCCAAGGGCTCCAGCTCAACCATGACGATCTCCCCAGGCCGGGGCTTCGAGACGCGAGTCGCCGCAGCGGCCTGTCGTTGACCTTCATGTCGGATTGGGATGCTCAAGCCTATGACGTAACAATACTGTTTGCCTCGATAGCGTCGGCCTTCGCCTTGAGAGTTCGCTATGGTATACAGACGCTTGGTCCGCCGAGCGTGGATGGCGCGGCTGGTCTTGCGAAGAGAGGCCCCGCCGATGATCACAGCGACAAGGGCTACCGGCATCGAGCCATTGGGCGAAATGCCCTGGGGCTCGCACTTGTGCCTCTTCTATGAAACCAAGCAGGATGCGCTCGACACTCTAATCCCTTATTTCAAAGCGGGTCTGCGGAGCCGCGAGCGCTGCGTCTGGGCGGTGTCCGAACCGATCTGCGAGGAGGATGCCACCAGCGCCCTCATCGAGGCGATCCCCGACGCCGCGCAACGCCTCGCGGACGGGGCGATCGAAATCATCCCCGGTCACGAATGGTATATGGAAGGCGGCCACAGCGGGATGCGGAGGATCATTCGCGGCTGGGAGGAGAAATTGGCCGGCGCGCTCGCCGCCGGCTATGAGGGATTGAGGATCAGCGGCAACGCCTTTTGGCTGCAGACCGGCCAGTGGGACAAGTTCAGCGAGTACGAGCAGGAGCTCGACGGCTCGCTGGCCGGTCAGCCGATGATCGTTCTCTGCACTTACCCCCTTCAGCATAGCAACGCGGCCGACATCCTCGACGTTGCCCGAGCTCACGAATTTACGCTGGCGCGCCGTCACGGCGAGTGGGAGCGGATCGAGACGCCCGAATTGAAGCACGCCAAGCAGGAGATATTGAAGCTGAAGGCCAGCATGGAGGAAAGGGTCGTCGAGCGAACCCGGGAGCTCGCGGCGGCGAATGAGCAGCTCGAGGCGGAGTATGCGGAACGCGCGCGCGTCGAAGCCGCGCTGGAAGAGGCGCAGCTCGCTCTTGCCACCACGGCCCGCTTGACGTCCATGGGTGTGCTCGCCGCCTCGATCGCGCACGAAATCAATCAGCCGCTCACCGGCATCGTCACCAACAGTGAGGCGTCCCTCAGATGGCTGACGAACGAGCAGTCGGATGTCGAGCAGGCCAAAGCCGGACTGAGGCGAATCGTCCGGGACGCCAATCGTGCCGCAGACGTGATCAAACGAATCCGGGCCCTGGTCGCCGGGAAGGCGGAGCATGGCGAATTCGATATCAATGACGCGATAGGCGAGGCCGTCGTTTTGATGCGGAGTACATTGCAAAGCCACCGGGTCGGCATCCGGTTGGCGCTCGCAGCCGATCTCCCTCGTGCGGTCGGCGACAAGCTTCAGTTTCAGCAGGCCGTTACCAACCTGGTGATCAACGGCGCCGAAGCGATGGCGACGGCGAAGGGACCACGGGAAATCACGCTGGAAACCGGCCTTGAGAAGGGAGCCAGACTGCGGGTTACAGTGGAAGATCGCGGCACGGGCCTGGCCCCCGAGGCGATCGACCATATGTTCGAGCCCTTCTTCACCACCAAGTCCCGAGGGATGGGGTTGGGATTGTGCATAGCGCGTTCGATCGTCGAAGCGCACGGCGGATCGCTTTCGGCATCGCCAGGGG